>CACXHF010000184.1 GCA_902767305.1 uncultured Eubacteriales bacterium | reverse complement strand
GCATCCAGACCTGTCAGTTTCTGACCGGTTCATTTTGACTTTTCAGCAGGATAGCCCTGTGATATAATTACTCTGAAATGAAAGGATGTGAGTGTTATCAAGAAAAGACGTATTGCCCTGATAATCGGTGCAGTTGTAAGCTATTTTATTCTGCTTTTCCTGCTGATACAGGCAGAGTCCGGGTATGGTGGTGAAGATACAATCCGGACGTTTCCAGATGCACTCTGGTATTCGCTTGTCACACTCACGACGGTTGGTTACGGCGATCTTTCTCCGCAGTCTCCTGTTGGACGTCTGATCGGCGCAGTCTTTCTGATCCTCTCAACCGGCGTTCTGGCTTTGCTGTTCGGCCTCGCTTATTCCCTGCTGACCGGCCGCCTTTTTCCTCATCTCCGCCTCTGGCATCGCCGGAAAGAAAAATGGATTCTTTTTTATCCCGATAATGAAGCTTCCCGTGTGCTGGCCAGCCGCTTCACAGATGGCTGCATCATCTTCTGCAGCACTGAACGCAAAGAAGATTCCTCTGCTCTGCTGCTCAGCGATGACCCGGGTACCCTTCTCAATCTTCCTTTTGCAGCCGATGGGGAACGCCTTCTTTTCGCCATGAGTGAAAATGTCGAAGAGAATGAACATATGGCCCAGTCACTCCTTTCCCGTCCCGTACGGATCTACTGCCGGGGCGAGGGACTGAACGAATCTCTGCCGCCCAACATTGTCCGCTTCAACCAATACGACTGTGCTGCCCGACTTTACTGGCAGCTGAAACCTCTTTCTCCCTCCGGTGAACAGGTCGTTCTCATCGGAAACGGTCGTTTTGCTCAGGAGCTTCTGAATCAGGGCATTCTGACTGCCCCTCCATCCTGCTCCTTCGAACTGTTCGGAGACTGGAATCTCTGGAACTCCCTTCACAGCGAGCTTAAACATCTCCCGGATTCCATTCTTCGCCTTCACTTTCATCCGCAGAACTGGTCTGATCACCGTACTCTGCTGAAAAGCGCAGATCGGATCATTTTATGCTCCGACAGTGAAACGGAAAACCGTAAGCTGCTTCGTATCCTTCGTCAGTTTTATGTCACACAGGGTGAATTCCATGTCCGTGCAGCTCCGGGATTCCAGCATGCCTTTTATTTTGGCACCCCGGATATGCTCTTTACACCGGAACTGGTCATGCGCCAGCGTCAGAACAGTCTCGCCCGGGCACTGCATGAAATGTACCGGAACGAAGCAGGATATCCCGTTCCCACCTGGGAGGAGCTTTCAGATTTTCTCAAGCATTCCAATCTCGCCGCAGCAGATCATCTGCTGACTAAGGTCCGTCTCCTCCTTCCGGAAGAAAATATCCTCACCCTTACTCCGGAAACCTGCAGGAGAGCAGCCAGTCTTTTCAACGCCACAAATGATGAAGAACGCGAACGTCTGCGATCCATTGAACATAACCGCTGGCTGACTTTCAATGCTCTGTATAACTGGCAGTATGCTGAAATCCGCAATAATTCCGCGCGTCAGCACCCGCTGATGGTTCCATATCAGGAGCTTTCATCAGAAGACCGCAAAAAAAATGACAGCGCCTGGCTGCAGCTGAGTACCATCACAAGTGAGGAGGACTTATGACGTTACTACTCGTTGTTCTGGTCGTTTCCTGTATTTTCCTTGCTGCCATATTAAACCTAGCCCTGCGTTCCCCATTTCGTGAGCGGATCATGCGGTACAGTGCAGGCATCGCCATGTTCTTCGGTATTCTGTACTACTCTTATATCTATACCTGTACATCCGGCTTTTCTGTAACCACCATTCTGCGCGCTCTTCTGATGGTCTGCAGAATGTTCGGCGGTGTCAATGACTATGACGGACTGAGAGCCACTCCGCACGGCGATTCTCTCCCGGTTATCGCCCTGTTCTTCCTTGCTCATTTTCTGGCTTTCTATGTAACCGCAAGTGCCGCCATTGAGATCCTTGGAAAGCAGATTCTCCGACACATACGTATTGCTCTGCTCCGGAAAGGTTCTCTTTCCCTTTTCTACGGATGTACGTCTGAATCCATTCAGTTCGGACGTCGTTATGGAAAAGATTCTTCCCTGATATACGTTACCGATGAGGACAACAGCACAGCTTCAAGTATTGTTGAATCTATTCGAGGTGTCCTGTTTGCCGGCGGATCCACGCTGTGTACCACCCCGGAGTTTCTCCGAACCATCGGCATTCACGAAAATGACACCCGACAGCTGGATGTTTACTGTATGAGTGAGAACAGCGAACAGAATCTGCAGTATGCAGCAGCACTCCTGGATGTTCTCAGCAATCGGGGTATTTCACCCGACCATACCAGTCTGTTTCTGCTGGGCATCCAGGAGACAAAAGCCTCCGGTCTCATGGCTATCGGGGATCGGTATGGATATGGACATGTCTTTTCCAGCACCCACTATGAGCTTATCGCCCGTCTACTGAACCGGAAAGCACCGCCCTGGTCCTGTCTGCATTTTGACGGTTCCGGATGTGCCACCAACAGTTTTCACGCTGTAATTGTCGGCTTCGGGCAGATGGGCCGCGCTGTTCTTCGTCATCTCGTCATGAACGGACAGATGGAGGGCAGTACTTTCCGTGCAGATGTATTTGACCGGAATATGACGGATCTTGCCGGGCTTCTCCGTTCACGCTACTCGGCTATGATGGATGAATATGACATCCGCCTTCACCCGGAGAGTGCACAGTCAGATGCCTTCTATTCACTGCTGAGCAGTTCATCTCTGAGCATGATTATCCTTTGTACCGGCAGTCCAAACCAGAACCGGGAACTTGCACTGGACGTTGAACACTGGTACGAAGTCAACGGGCATCGCCCGGTTATCATCCAGTGCACCTATAATTCTCTTACTATCGGAACCAGTGAATATCATCTGGGCGATTTCGATGTCCGTTCCATGGATCATATGGCCATGATTATCAACCATACTTATACAAACGGCCCTTCTGAGGAACTTGACTGGCGCACCTGTGATCCTTTCTCACGTGCAAGCAGCCGCGCATCCGCTGATTTTTTTCCCGCACTCCTTCATGCCTCCGGACTTACTCCGGAGGAAGTGCTCACCGGGAAATGGCCGCCGCCTGCTGACATTCTTGAGAATCTCGCCCGAAGTGAGCACCGCCGCTGGTCCGCCTTCCACCTGGCTATGGGCTACCGTCCGATGAGTGATGAGGAGTTCAACGAGCGGGCCGCGCGATATATGGCTGGTGAACCGGTGAGAATCGCCAAGAATTCTGAAAACATGACACATGCCTGTCTCGTTTCCTGGAACGAACTGGACCATCTCTCCGAAAAAGAGAATGCTGTGACAGGAAAGCACATCGATTACAAGATACCGGACCGTAATAATGTTCTGGCTATTCCTGATATGCTTCGAAAGGAACGTGAGTCTGTTGTCTAACTGTGACATTTTCATCAGCTACCGTAGAGACGGCGGTGACATGGTTGCCATGAACCTCTATCAGGCACTGAAACGGCGCCGGTACAGGGTCTTCTACGACATTGCCGTTCTGCGTTCAGGAAATTTCAATGAAGAACTCTATCAGCGCATCCGTTCCTGCCGGGATTTTGTCCTGATCCTGACACCGGGATCTCTGGACCGCTGCATTTATGATGATGACTGGGTACGCATGGAAATTGCAGAGGCGCTCAGCCGGAAGAAGAACGTCATTCCGTTCATGATCAACGGTTTCGAATTCCCGGATTATCTCCCCGAAGACATTGCTACCATTCGCTATATGAACGGTGTCAATATACAGCCGGAAACATTCAACGCCGGCATCACCCGTCTATGTTCACGCTTTCTGATTTCAAAACCCCTTCCAAAGAAGAAAAAGTCCAATACCGGCTTTATTCTCTGTCTTCTGGTTTTCGCCGCATCTCTCCTCTCTCTGATTCTCTATGTTCTTCTGAATTCACCGATCCTCTGAGTATCGCTCTCCACGAAACTGAAAAAAGCCGGTACCTTTATCAGGTACCGGCTCTTTTCAGTTTCGATGCCTTTTATAATCCTCTACTGCCTCGCGGATCCGCCCGGCTGGCTTTATCAGATTTCCGATGGATTGTCCTTTGTTCAGCGTGTCAATGATTGCGGCAATATATCGGTCCATATATACTGTCAGATAGTAAGGTTTATTCAGCAATTCAGGCTTCTGATGAACCAGATTGGTCGTAAATATCCGATCAAACAGCCCTTCTTCATACGCTTTGTCAAACTTCGACAGACCGCTGGTAAACAGGCCGAAAGTTGAGAAGAGGAAGATCCGGCGTGCACCTAAATCTCTCAGTCGTCTGGAAACATCGATTATGCTTCCACCGGAACTGATCATGTCGTCCATGACGATACAGTCCATACCCTGGACCGAACCTCCACAGAAATCGTGTGCAATAATAGGATTCATTCCGTCCACAATTCTGGCATAATCCCGGCGTTTATAGAACATGCCGATATTGACTCCAAAGAGCGTTGCCATAAAGACAACACGCTGCGTCGCCCCTTCATCCGGTGCAATGAACATCAGATGATCACTGTCAATGGTAAGATCCTCATACTCCGCCAGCAGTGCCTGTGTAAACTGAAGAGATGGTGAAACTGATTCCAGGCTGTGCAGCGGATTCACATTCTGCATTCTGGGGTCATGTGCATCAAAAGTGACAATGCTGTGGATGCCCATCGTTTCCAGTTCACGCAGCATAACAGCACAGTCAAGTGATTCTCTTGTTGTCTTGCGATGCTGACGTCCCTCATACAGAAAAGGCATAATAACCGTAATGCGGTCTGCTGTACCGTTGCAGGCTGCAATCACGCGTTTCAGGTCCTGATAATGATCATCCGGTGACATCCGGTTTATCATGCCGTCCATCTTATAAGTCAGGGAAGAGTTGCATACATCGACGATAATATAAATATCCTTATCCCGAACCGTCTGCTTCAAGATTCCCTTTCCCTCTCCACTGGCAAACCGGGGACATTCGCAGGGTATCAGACAGCTCTCCGATTTACGCCATTTCGAAATAATACTGTCGACTTTGATGCCAATTTTCTCTGCCGATTCCAGCGTGATGATTCCAAGACTTCTCTCCATTGCCTACACCTCAATTCAGACATTCGCAACTGAAAAAATCAATCAGCAATTCCCCAATAATCTCACTTCCAACCACATAGCTGCCATGATCCTGTCCATCCAGGACAACCATCGTCGAATCTGGCAGATGAGCCGTAATCTGCTCCGTTTCCTCGGGACGAATCAGATCGTTTTCCCCAACAGTTACAAGTACAGGAATATGAATTTCACGAAGCCATTCCGGATCAATGTGCGGCTCCGTCAGCATCAAGGTAACCAGCGGATCCGGATTTTGTTTATTCTGCGCTCTGCACGACTCAACAAATGATTCGATCAGGCCATCCGGCGAAAGATTCGTTCCGCTGACTGCCATCGCCCGGACTGTACCGGGATGCCGGATTTCCAGAAGCAATCCGATAATCCCCCCGTCACTGTGTCCATAATAAAAGGGGCTGTCCAGATTCAGCGATTTGATCAGTTTATAGATGTCCTCCGCCATGTCCTCGTTATGAAAGACATCCACCGGACTGCTTTCTCCGTGGCCACGTGAATCCGGCGCGATAACCCGGTATCCCGCTGCTGTCAGCTGTTCAATTGTACGTTTGAAAATCAAATGGTTTTCCCCGTTTCCGT
>CACXHF010000183.1 GCA_902767305.1 uncultured Eubacteriales bacterium | reverse complement strand
GCCTTCGTTCCCTGTTTCAGCGGAAGTACTCCGTCATTTTCGAGCAAAACCATCCCGGAAGCTGCCGCACGTCTCGACAGTCTTCTCCCTTCCTGTTCAAGCGGTGTGACGTATTCATCCCCCTGTCCAGAATAAAAACGATTCTGATAAATCATCTTCTTTTCCTCCCTTTTGGTGATCCGCAGCCCGACGGACCAGTCTGTTTTCTCCATTATGAGGCAAGAGACGGCTGATGTAAATTCCTGTTTTCATTTTTCTCAAAAATCGGAACATTTCAGAAAAGCTGTACCTCTGTTCAGGCAACTCGAAGACACATTTCATGTTCTCCGGTTCTGTTCCGAAACAGGAGATGTTCACCGGGATAGGAAAACGCTTTCCGGATGGATAAGGAAAGGGACCGGTTTCCCGGTCCCTGAGTGGCAAAAGATTCTATTGTTGTGAAAGTCAGATGCGTGATGAATCCGGATTAAAGGAGCGGCTCTCCGGCTTTCTGCTTCATCATGGCCATAACCTTCATCGGCAGACCATACAGATTAATGAATCCGGCAGAATCCTTGTGGCTGTACATCTCGCCCGAATCGCCGAAGGTCGCGATATCCTCCATATAGAGGCTGTACGGAGAGGTCACTCCCGCACCAATGCAGTTGCCCTTGTAAAGTTTCAGTCTGGCCGTACCGGTCACATGTTCCTGAGTTACATCTACAAAAGCTGAGAGACCTTCGCGCAGCGGCGTATACCACTGCCCATTATAAACCAGATCTGCAAACTTCAGTGCAATCTGCTCCTTGTAGTGTGCCGTATCCCGGTCTACTGTAATCTCTTCCAGGTTCTTATGGGCTGCATACAGCAGTGTTCCGCCCGGAGTCTCATACACACCGCGGGATTTCATGCCCACCAGACGATTCTCAACCATATCAGCAATGCCGACACCATTGCGGGCTGCAATTTCATTGCAGGTCTCAAGCAGCTTGACTGCATCCATCCGCTCGCCATTCACTGCAACCGGCACGCCTTTTTCAAAATCAATGGTTACCATCTCCGGCTTGTCCGGGGCTTCCTCCGGATGTACACAGATCAGCGTCAGATCCTTCGGCGGCTCATTGGCCGGATCTTCCAGATCACAGCCTTCATGGGAGAGATGCCAGAGGTTGCGGTCCATGGAATACGGCCGATCCTTCTTGACCGGAACCGGAATACCGCGGGCTTCAGCATAATCGACCTCTTCCTCACGGGTCTTGATATCCCATTCGCGCCAGGGTGCAATAATGGGCATATCCGGTGCAAATGCCTTGATTGTCAGCTCAAAGCGTACCTGATCATTTCCCTTTCCCGTGCATCCATGGCAGATTGCATCACAGTTTTCAGCTTTGGCAATCTCTACCAGGCGCTTGGCAATCAGCGGACGGGCAAAGGAAGTGCCCAGCAGATACTTGCCTTCATAAACCGCACCGGCCTTCAGCGTCGGCCAGATGAAGTCTTCGACAAATTCCTTCTTCAGATCCTCAATGTAGAGCTTCTCAGCACCAGTCTTCTTCGCTTTCTCATGAAGAGGTTCCAGTTCCTCGCCCTGTCCCACATCAGCGGCACAGCAGATGACCTGACAGCCGTAATTCTCTTTCAGCCAGGGAATAATGATTGATGTATCCAGTCCGCCGGAATATGCCAGCAGAACGCGATTGTATTTTGCAGATTTCATATGTCAATTGCCTCCCGAGTTGTTCTCTGTTGTTTGACGGGGGGCATTGTAACACACGTTTCTGTGAATTGCAAGCCCTAAAATGAATATTTTTACATTCTAATTTGCAATTTTATACATAACGATTCATTTGTCGAATCTTCTCCGTTGCTCTTGCTTTTCCCCTCGTCCCCCTATACAATTAGATTATCGTTTCCCTTTCCCCTGCAGCCGCTTTTTTGACAGACTGTTTCAGAACAGATGAGGTGAGAGACAATGATTCGTTCCATTCTGAAAGCCGCTTTCTTCGTTTTTCTGCTTCTATCAGCAACCGCTGCCGCCGACATTCCAGACCTGTATGTACTTACTCCCGTGCCGGCAGAATGTACAGAGGAATCCTACGAGATTCCCATGTATGCCGGACCTACGGTGCAGTTTACCAGAATCCAGGACACCGTCCTGAACCCCTCGATACCTTTTGTATGCTTCGGTCAGAATGACTGCTGGACCATGGTAGCACAGGGAACCCCCGATACTTTCGGTCCTGTCGGCTGGGTGGAAACCTCTTCAGTTCCCGCACAGACCTATAATGAGCTTCTTTTTGAAGGGCAGCTGGCAGCTATGGTTGAGGAGGATGCTCCTCTGACATTTATCCCGGAAACAGATGGAACATCCCCGTTTACCACGCTGCATCACGGCGATTCCATTCAGATTCTGGCACGTTATGAATCTTTCCTGTATATTGAAACAGATAACGGAGACCTTCCGGTCCGCGGGTTCGTCCCTGAATCAGCCGTTGAATGAAACTGCCGCAGGCTTTCGCCTGCGGCTTTATGCTGTACCGGACGTCTCTGACGAGATGGGAAAGGAAAATCCGGAAACTGTACAGGCCGTCCGGTCCGTCCTTCCACAATCATGTACAGACGGAAATACGCTCAGCAAAGCCTTTTTCAACCGGAAAATCCTTGCCGAAAATCCCATCACCAGAAAAAAATGCGCGAAAAATTTGATTCTGTACTCAGTTTTTCTTTCCAATTCCCGGTGTTCTGTGATATACTCTTGCAGTTAATTCGATAACGATGAAAAATCAGAGAACCGCCCTCAGACATGCACAGATTATTCCCGCAGGCTGTCTTGGGCGTTCCAGTTAATTGAGGAGACAGACATGCCGGACAATTACACGGAACTTCTGGCTGAGGAAACAGCCAGACGGCGTACATTTGCCATCATATCCCACCCGGATGCCGGTAAAACCACCCTGACGGAAAAACTGCTGCTGTATTCCGGCCAGATTCGTTCCGCCGGTTCTGTAAAAGCCAGAAAATCGGACCGTCACGCGACATCTGACTGGATGGAAATCGAAAAGCAGCGCGGAATATCCGTCACATCCTCTGCCATGCAGTTTGAGTTTGACGGTTATCATATCAATATTCTGGATACCCCGGGACATCAGGATTTCTCCGAGGATACCTACCGTGTCCTCGTTGCTGCCGACAGTGCCGTCATGCTGATTGACGCAGCCAAGGGCGTTGAGGCACAGACCATTAAGCTGTTCAAGGTCTGCCGTCTTCGGAACATTCCCATCTTCACATTTGTCAATAAGATGGACCGCGCAAGCAAGGATCCGTTCTCGCTGATGGAGGAAATGGAGCAGGTTCTGGGTATTCGTGCCGTACCGGTCAACTGGCCAATCGGCATCGACGGTGATTTCAAGGGTGTCTATCACCGTGATACAAAAATGGTTGAACTGTATGAAAGCGGTGATCACGGAAAAAGCCGGGTCGAGAAAACCGATGTTGCCGTTGATGATCCGGAACTGCCCGAACTGCTTGGTGAACGGCTGTACCAGCGGCTGATGGATGAAATCGAACTGCTGGATGTTGCCGGTGACGAGTTTGATCTGGAAAAAGTGCGCAGCGGTGAACTGACACCCATGTTTTTCGGGTCTGCCATCACCAACTTTGGTGTGGAACCGTTCCTCTCCCGCTTCCTCCAGTATTCCACGCCCCCCGCTCCACACGAGAGTGACGCAGGCATCATTCAGCCGGATTCGCCGGACTTCTCCGGTTTCATTTTCAAGATTCAGGCAAATATGAACCCTGCCCATCGGGATCGTCTGGCTTTCATGCGGATCTGCTCCGGTGTATTCACAAAAGGCATGACCGTATGGCACAGCGGTACGAAAAAGCAGATCCAGCTCAAACAGCCGCAGCAATTTATGGCAGATGAACGGGAAGCGGTTGAATATGCCTATCCGGGCGACATCATCGGTCTGTTTGATCCGGGCATCTTCGCCCTTGGCGATACCCTCTGTACCGGTCAGCATATTCATTATGCCGGCATTCCTCTGTTTGCACCCGAGTTTTTCGCCAGAGTGACCAGCGTCGACAGCCTGAAACGCAAACAGTTTGTCAAGGGCGTTCTCCAGCTGAGCGAAGAAGGTGCCATACAGACCTTCAAACGGCCCGGAATCGGCTTTGAGGAAATTATCGTCGGCGTAGTCGGCATGCTCCAGTTTGAAGTCCTTGAGCACCGCCTCCGTACCGAATATAATGCGGAAATCCACCGCTATCCGCTCAATTTCCGTTTTGTCCGCTGGATTACCCGCAGTCCGAAAGCTCCGGAGGATCTCAAACTTTCCAGCACCAGTGCAACAGCCAAGGATGCACATGACCGTGATGTTCTCCTCTTTGAAAATGAATGGTCCATCCGCTGGGCACTTGAAAATAATACAGGTCTTGAACTCGCTGAAACCGCCTCGCGTACCGGCGACTGAGACTCACAGAAAAACGTTTTGCAAGCTACTTAAAGAAAGAAGGAACTCATATGGAAATCAGCCGCGACAATATTCGTAACATTGCGATCATTGCCCATGTCGACCATGGTAAAACAACTCTTGTCAATGAGATGCTCAAGCAGGGCGGTGTTTTCCGTGAAAACCAGCAGATTCAGGACCGCGTCATGGACAGCAACGCGCTTGAAAGAGAACGCGGAATTACAATTCTTTCCAAGAATACGTCCATCTATTACAAGGATGTCAAAATCAACGTCGTTGACACACCCGGACATGCAGACTTTGGCGGTGAGGTGGAACGCGTTCTCAAAATGGTGGACGGTGTCCTCCTTCTGATTGACTCCTTTGAGGGACCGATGCCGCAGACCCGTTTCGTTCTGCAGCATGCCCTGGCTCTGAATCTCCCGGTCATTGTGGTCATCAACAAGGTTGACCGGCCGGATGCACGCTGCGACGAAGTTTTCAGCGAAACCATCGACCTGATGATTGACCTTGATGCAGACGAATCCCAGCTGGATACGCCCGTCGTCTATGCCTCTGCCCGTACCGGCACTGCCACACTGGATCTCTCCAGCCCGGGTACAGACCTGCGCCCGCTCTTTGAGACCATCCTCAAATACATCCCGGCTCCGAAGGGAGATCCGGAGGGACCCGCCCAGATGCTGGTCTCTACCATCGACTACAACGACTTTGTCGGCCGTATCGGTATCGGCCGCATTACCCGTGGTACTCTGAAGCTGAACACCATGTATTCCCGCTCTACTTACGGCAGCGATACTGCACCGGAAAATTTCCGTCTTTCCAGCCTGTTTACCTTTGACGGACTCAAGCGTTCTCCGGTAGAAAACGCTTCCATGGGTGAAATCGTTGCCATCACAGGCGTTGAGGACATCATGATCGGCGATACGATCTGCGCCACTGACAATGTAGATCCGCTGCCCTTCGTCAAGATCACGGAACCCACCGTTCAGATGACCTTCTCCGTTAACGACAGTCCTTTTGCAGGCCGTGAGGGCACCTATGTCACCTCACGTCATCTGCGTGCGCGCCTCATGCGGGAGCTTCAGACCGACGTCTCCCTCCGTGTCGAGGAGACGGAAACACCGGATGCCTTCCGGGTCAGCGGACGCGGCGAACTGCATCTCTCCGTTCTCATCGAAAACATGCGGAGACAGGGATACGAATTCCAGGTCAGTAAGCCGGAAGTTCTCTATCATACCGATGAAAACGGCAACCGCCTTGAGCCTATTGAACATCTCGTCTGTGATGTGCCTGCTGCTTATGCCGGTGCGGTCATTGAAAAGATCGGCCGCCGCCGCGGCGTTATGGACAGCATGGCCGGGACGGACCGTATCCGGCTCGAGTTCTCCGTGCCCAGCCGCGGCCTGTTCGGTTATCGCAGTGAATTCATGACGGATACCCGTGGTGAGGGTGTTATGAGTTCCGTCTTTGACCGCTATGAGCCTTATAAAGGTGAAATTCCTCATCGCAACTTCGGTGCTCTGGTTTCAACGGAAACCGGCGAAGCGGTCATGTACGGACTGTTCTATGCACAGGATCGCGGTACGCTGTTCTGCGGCCCGAATACACAGGTCTACTGCGGCATGATTGTCGGTCAGAATGCCCGCACCGGCGATATCGACGTCAACGTATGCCGTCAGAAGCACCTCACTTCCATTCGGAATGCTGCCGGTGCTGAAACAGCCATGAAACTGACCTCCATGCGTTCACTGACACTGGAGGAATGCCTTGAGTTTATCGATGACGATGAGCTTCTCGAGGTAACTCCTTCCCACCTGCGGATGCGCAAGCGTGTTCTTGAAACCGAACTGCGCAAGAAGCTCGCTGCCCGTGCCCGTGCTGCTGCCAAAGAATAATCGCTCAGAAGGTATCTTTCAGATACCTTCTTTTTTTGATGATCGTTATACTGCTCCCCGACAGATGCCTGGATATTTTCTTTCCGGCACGCATGTACGGGGCATCTGTTGTTCAGTTTCAAAAAAACAGGTGAGGTCATCCCCCACCTGTTTCATTTATGCACTCAGTCATCCATTTCCGGCGTCAGTTCGGGCGCTGCAGCTACTTTTACCGTATCTGCTGCAGCCTGACCGGCCTCCTCCGCTTTCGCTTCCGCATCATTCACCGCATCGGCCACTGTCGCCCCGATGTTCTCAGCTGCATTCACGACTGCATCTGAGATCTCCTCAGCCTTCTCATCAGCCTCCGTGCAGACTGTACTGACTGTTTCAGTCACAGCATTTTCCACTGCATCTGCGGTCGAACTGACGTTTTCAATCGCTTCAGTAACGTTTTTTTCCGCTGCCTCTGCTGCTTTCTCCACCGCAGCTGCCCGTTCCGTTTCGATCTTCTTTGCAGAATCTTCTATGCTGTTATCCACCAGGAACTTGGCAAGAGCTGCTTCCTTTGCTGTTTCCTCTGCCTTCTTCTTTCCGGCTTCAAGCACATCTCCCAGCTTTTCCTTCACTTCTTCGCTGGCTGTCCGAATTTGTTCTGCTCCCTCTGAAGCTTTCCCCCTCAGATCATCCGTCAGCTGGCTGAGTCTGTCCTCGATCTTTCTGAGATCATCTTTTGCAGCATCTGTGTGTGTCTTGAATTCACTCGTGCCCGTCTCTGCTCCATCGCGGATTTTCGCCTCAATATCGATGTTTTTGAGTGTTTCCACTTCCTGACGAAGCTTTTCCGTTTCGGTTTTCAGCTTTTTCTTTTCCTCATCCGGATGGACAATCTCATCAAACTTATCCCTGACGGTCTTTGCGCCGGCTGCAATCTTCTCATCTATCCCCGCCTTATCCAGTGCATCCGTCACTTTCTCTTTCACTGATTTGGCACCGGAAACGATCTTCTCGTCAATATCTGTCTTATCCAGCGCATCCGTCACTTTCTCTTTCACTGATTTGGCGCCGGAAACAATCTTCTCGTCAATATCCGTCTTATCGAGGAAGTCATTCACTTTATTCTTGACTTTATCAAACAATCCCATGTCCGTTCTTCCTTCCTTTCTTTCTGAATCGAACCGCATCTCCAGTACAGACCGGAGATGCTTTTTTCAGTATAACTCAGGCATCCTTCTTCCAGAACCCATGCAGGTTGCAGTACTCATAGGCCGCTACCGGCTCATCTCCCTCGGTCAGCGCAAATACAGCTTTCGGCTCATCCCCGGCTTTAAGCAGTTTTCTCTGCATTCCCTGGCGGGTCTCAAGCGCGATCCATTCGATCAGGTGTGCCTCGAGCATGGGATGCGCCACGGAACCGACTGTCACGGTTACTGTCTGTCCGTCACGGCTGATCACCGGAACATGCTTTTCATTTGCGCCGTCGGATGTGTTCGGAATCAGTTCGACCATTTCCTCCCCACAGCAGCGCACGTTGCAGACTGCCTTTTCCAGATAAACAACCTTATTCTTACAATGCTGGCATGCAAAAACTTTCATTTTCAGTTCCATCCTTTCATCGAACAAAATTGGTAAAAGTTATCTCTTCCTGCTCAGGCATTCCGTACTTCTCCCTTGCAAGAGCGATTCCACGCATCAGAAATGTCATATTCCGGGCAAGAATTCTCATGTTCTGCAAACCTTCGTCATCCGCTTCTGCCTGCCCGGGAGCAGCACCGAAAACATTGTTCCAGTAACGTCCGGAGGCAACCGGCATTCCGGAAATGGTGAAGTATTTGTTCAGTTCATCAAAGGTTGCCGTCGTTCCGGCACGCCTTGCTACCACGACTGCCGCACCGACCTTCATCGTCTTGGAAAAATGTGAACTGTAGAAAAGCCGATCCAGAAATGCAATCAGAGTCGCATTGGCTGATGCATAGTAAACCGGTGAAGCCACTACAAGTCCATCTGCCGCCTCAAGCTTGGCAGCCGCCTCGTTGACCAGATCATTAAACACGCATTTTCCCGTTCTTCCGCAGGATCCACATGCCACGCATCCACGTACCGGCTGATTTCCCACATGGAGGATTTCTGTCTCTATTCCTTCACTTTGGAATATTCCCGTCATTTCCTTAAGTGCACGGGCTGTATTTCCGGAAGCTTTGGGGGAGCCGTTGATCAGCAGTACTTTCATCTTTCCTCCGTTTCCCGGACCTTCCGGTCCGTC
>CACXHF010000182.1 GCA_902767305.1 uncultured Eubacteriales bacterium | reverse complement strand
GCAGAAGAAAATTTTCTCTTTTGGGGTAAAAGTCATCCAAAAAAGAACCTCCGGAAATATAAATTCTGATATAATAACATCTGTCAGAGGAAGGAGGGACAAGACTGACGTTTGCCCGGCAAATCTACTGCAGGAATAATCCGAGAAGGTCAGTGCTGTGAATACGGATCACAGAATACTATTCCTCTTCCGCTGCGCACTGCACGGTTTATTCAGGAAGCCGGACCAGCCGTGAAAACAGAAAACATGCATCCACTCTCCGAGTCCCTTGAACAGCACGCATTTCGTGTACGAGGAAAAAGTATATGAGCGAAACATCTTCTGCTTCAAACAATACACCCCCCCTTCAGCCCTATCTTTCGCCGCTGGCAGTCTGGGCTCTGTCGGTCGGTTCGGCCATCGGCTGGGGTTCTCTTGTGGTCACCAGCAGTTCTTATCTTTCCGAGGCAGGACCACTGGGCTCCATCATCGGTCTGCTGATCGGATGCGCCATGATGGTGATGGTTTCAAGCCATTATCATTATCTGGCCAACCGCTATCCGGGTACAGGCGGACTATATAATTATATAAAGGAAATCTTCGGTTATGACCGCGCCTTCCTGATCGCCTGGTTCATGTTCCTGATCTATATCTCCATTTTCTGGGCGAATGCCACGAGTATTCCCCTGTTTGCACGGTATTTCCTCAGGGGGGTATTCAAACAAGGCTATCACTATACCATATTCGGGTATGAGGTCTATCTTATTGAGTCACTGGTCACACTGACCGTCATGTGGCTGATCGGTCTGCTGTGCATAAAGAGCAAAAAAGCAACTGCCCACAGTATGGTGGTCATGGTACTGCTGTTCACTCTGGGCATTACGGTATGCTTTGCCGCCGCCATGTTCGGACACGGTAGTTCCGGAATGACGATGAGTCCTGCCTTTATCCCGGATAAAAACACATTCCGTCAGGTCATACGTATCGCATTTATTTCACCCTGGGCGTTTATCGGATTTGAAACCATCTCCCATTCTGCCGCGGAATACCGGTTCAAACACAGCAATATGTTCCGTGTTCTGATCATTTCCGTCGTTGTTACCACAGCACTGTACATTTTTATCATTCTGCTCAGTGTTTCCGCCTATCCGCCGGAATGCTCAGGCTGGCTTGATTACATCACGCATCTGGACCGGTTTGAGGGAATCGCCGGACTTCCGGCTTTCTATGCCGCGAATCATTATCTCGGGCAGACCGGTGTAAACATCCTGATGGCTTCCCTGCTCGCACTGGTACTCACCAGCCTGATCGGAATGTTGCGTGCACTAAGCCGCCTGTGCTTTGCAGTTGCACAGGATGGAATTCTGCCTGAACGCTTTACCAGACTCAATGAGAAGCAGATTCCCGTCAATGCCATCCTCCTGGTTCTCCTTGTCTCTCTGCCCATTCCGTTTATCGGCAGGACGGCCATCGGATGGATTGTAGATGCAACAACGTTCGGTGCGACCATGATCTACGGCTTTGCTTCCGTGGCTGTCTATAAGGTATCCGGAAAGGAGGGTCCGCGAAAGAACCGTCTGATCAGCGGAATCTGTCTGATCATTCTGGTCGCTTTCGCCGTTTTCCTCCTTTTCCCAAGCGCCTTCTCCGATTACACCATTGCGACAGAGACTTATGTGCTGATGGCCTTCTGGTCACTGCTCGGACTGCTGTTTTTCCATACGGTTATCCGGAAGGATCATGCCAGAAAATTCGGCAAGGCAATCGTTGTCTGGCTTGCCCTCCTCGTCTTCATTGTCCTGATGGCGATGACCTGGGCTGAACGGCTGAACGAAGCCCGTGAAAACGCCATTATCGCTGAAATTTCCGAGTACATTGACGGCACAGGCAGCAGCGAACTCCTCGCAATGGATAAGAGTGTATTCCTCGACCTTGAACTCCGCCGGCTTCACGCCGCAGACAATACCAGCGTGTTCGTCATTGTCATTTTGTTCGCCCTGTCCCTCATTGCCATGCTCTCCAATTATTTTTACATGCAGAAATGGGAGAAAAAAGCAACACAGGAGCGGGATGAGGCGAAAACCATCGCATTGATCGATCCCCTGACCGGAGTAAAAAGCAAGCATGCCTATCTTCTGAATCAGAAGAAGATCGATGCTTCCATTGAAGAGGGCAGTGCAGATGAATTTGCGGTTGTTGTCTGTGATGTGAACGGCCTGAAAGTCATAAATGATACGCTGGGACATAAGGCCGGCGATGAATACATCCAGAAGGCAAGCAGGATGATCTGTGACATCTTTCAGCACAGTCCGGTTTACCGGACTGGCGGAGATGAGTTTGTCGTCATCCTGCACGGACGTGATTATCTCATCCGGAAGGAACTTCTTCTGGCGCTTCACGACCGCTCCGTACAGCACATCAGCACCAAGGAAGTCGTCATTTCAGGCGGTCTCTCTGATTATCAGCCCGGAATGGACAGCAGCTTCCACAATGTATTTGAACGTGCAGACGGGCTGATGTATGAAGAAAAGAAACTGCTGAAAGGGATGGGCGCAATTTCCCGGGAGGATGCCGAAACTGCTGCCAAACCGATATTCCCCGCAGATGATGACTCGGAAATCATGAACATCAAGCGGCACATTCTCATTGTTGAGGATGAGCTCGTCAATCAGATGATTCTGGGAAACATGCTCGGCGAAAGCTACGAGATTCTGTATGCCTCAGATGGAAACGAAGCTCTGGAGCAGGTTAAAAAACATAAAGACGAACTGGCAATGGTCCTGCTTGACCTTCAGATGCCGCAAATGAGCGGCATGGAAGTCCTGAATGTGATGAAGGAAGAGAAAGAGCTCAGCTCTGTCCCGGTGATCGTCATGACCGCGGATCAGAGCGCGGAGGTCGACTGTCTGAAGATCGGTGCGATCGACTTCATCCCCAAGCCCTATCCCTCCCCCGAAATCATTCAGGCCCGTGTCAACCGGTGTATTGAACTGAGTGAAAAACGAAACATCATCCAGTCTACCGAGCGTGACGGCCTGACGAATCTGCTGAACCATGATTACTTCCTCCGCTACGTCCGGATGTATGACCAGCATTATCACACCCTGCCGATGGACGCAGTCGTTCTTGATGTCAATCATTTTCATCTGCTTAATGAACGGTACGGCAAGCAGTATGGCGACAGCGTACTCGCACGGATCGGAAAGCGGGTCCGGCAGATCTCCCGCGAGATTGGCGGAGTTTGCTGCCGTCACAGAGCAGATACCTTCTTCATTTACTGCCCGCACAGGGATGACTATGAGTCTCTTCTGGACAGGGCTTCCGAAGGACTTGTTGACGAGGATGTTTCCGCAAACCGTGTCCGTCTGCGCATGGGTGTATATGCTCAGGTTGACAAGTCGCTTCAGATTGAGCGCCGCTTTGACTACGCAAGAATCGCCGCAGATACCGTCAAAAGCGGCTTCCTGAAAGCTGTCGGCATCTACGATACGCAGATGCATGAGGCAGAGCTTTACAGGGAACGCCTGCTTGAGGACTTCAAGCCCTCGCTGGAAAGCAGCCGCTTCACGGTCTATTTCCAGCCCAAATATGATATCCGCCCCGACAAGCCCGTCCTGGCAAGTGCGGAAGCTCTGGTACGCTGGAATCATCCCGAACTCGGCATGATCAGCCCCGGCATCTTCATTCCGCTGCTCGAGGACAACGGCCTGATTCTGGATCTTGACCAGTATGTCTGGCGTGAAGCAGCAGCAAGGATACGCAGTTGGAAAGACCGCTTCGGCTTTTCTGTTCCGGTGTCAGTGAATGTATCCCGAATTGATATGCTCACGCCGGATCTGAAGAATATTTTCAAGGAGATTCTGGAGGAGTACCGTCTCAGCCCGAATGATCTGATGCTTGAAATCACCGAGTCGGCCTATACCGGCGATTCGGATCAGGTGATTACCACTGCCAAAGAACTGCGCGGTATGGGAATGGGCTTCCGTATCGAGATGGACGACTTTGGTACCGGCTACTCCTCTCTGGGAATGCTGACCCACCTGCCTATCGACGCACTGAAACTGGATATGAGCTTTATTCGCAGTGCATTCGGCGAAACCAGGGACGTGCGGATGATCGAACTGATTATCGACATTGCAGATTATCTGCATGTACCGGTTGTGGCAGAGGGTGTCGAAACGCAGGAGCAGTATCTGGTCCTGAAGGCAATGGGCTGCGAATACGTCCAGGGCTATTACTTCTCAAAACCGGTGCCGCCTGAGGACTTTGACCGCTTCATTGCTGAACGGACAGAGACTGACTATGAGCTCACGCCGGTAACCAGAAAAAGCTATATGAGTATTTCCAAAGCGCTGACCGGCGATTTCGAGCGTATCTTCTATGTAGATGTTGCCACGGATTTCTATCTCGAATTCTTTACCGGTGCGGACGGAGATCTCGAAATCCGCCCCGGCGGAACCGATTTCTTTAAGGATGCACGGGAAAAACTGCTGGATGACATGAGCGAAGCCGACGTGCAGAAACTCAGAGAGGCAACCAGTAAAGCGAACCTCATTCGCCTGGCCGAGCAGGAAGAATCTGTCCGTCTGCCATTTACTATTCTCAGAAACGGGCTTCCTGTTCCCTATTCTCTCCAGACGATACGGACACGCGAAAGTGATCATCATCACCTTGTCATCGGCATCCGTCAGGAAAGCGCAGAGAGGAGCCAGGTCCACTGATCAGCAGTGACGCCGTTATGTCTCCGACCTTGTTTTGAACGAATTTCATCGGATTGCCGCAGCTTTCATAGACAGATGCAAATCAACAGACTCACCCAATCTGCATATATCCGCAGATTGGGTGAGTCTGTTGTATTTATGTAAACCCGGATATGCGGATAAGTGTAAGGTATAGATCGCCAAGTACCTTTGACTTGATACAACACAATGATCCACTATAATGGTTCAACGTTGCTTCGTTGGATTGTTGACGTTTCCGTTTG
>CACXHF010000181.1 GCA_902767305.1 uncultured Eubacteriales bacterium | reverse complement strand
TCCGGACGTACCGGGTCTTCAGTTCAAAAAGCGACATGTCTGTATCGCTCAGAATCGGCATTCTCTGCATCGGTTCCTCCTTTCTCCCTGCCACAGGGCATGAAAAAAGGGCTGAGAGAAAGTAAATCGATATCGCCTGATACAGAAGGAAGAGGCTGCCGCCGGCAGCCTCTTCCTTTATATGTCGGATAAGATTTGGGGGTTCAGATTCCGAGCGGGACATCGGTCATGTTCTGAACGGATGCGTTTCCACTCAGATCCTGATATACGTAGAGGATGACCCAGCGTGTTCCTTTATTGATTTCGCTGGCTTTGGAGAGAACCGCGTACTGGGTTCCTGCCACCACCTGCTTTCCGAGCAGGAGGACCGGCGTGTAAGATACAGTGATGGTTCCGGTCTGCCAGCTGTCCAGCGCCTGAAAGAAGATGCTGCCGATCTCCTCGGTGACTGCCGGATTCTCCGGAATCGTCCAGCCTCCGGCAAGTCTGCTGCCAGCGGGGCTGGCAGGTGCTGTTACCGGCTGTTTTCCGCTTTCCGGTTCAATGGGCATATACATCGTGATCTTCATGCCGCCATACTCGCCGGCGAACCGGTGCTGCGATTCGTTCCATTTCAGGGAAAGGGATTCATCCCCGCCTGAAAGTGTCAGCGTATTCCCGTCAAAGGACCAGAATCCTCTTTGGCTTTCTGTGTCTGTCATCACCTCAAAGGTGTTGTCCTCATAGATGAAAACGGTCTGCTCGTCGATCGGGAGATCTCCCAGGGTGTAAAGCAGCTTCCAGTCGCTGATCAGGAATTGGTTCTGTTCCGCATGGGCACAGACGAAACCGAGAGTCAGGAGCAGAACCAGAATCAGAGAAATCCTTTTGCACATTATTCAAACCCGTCCTTTCCTGTATTGAGACGCTTATGCGTCACACGCATATCATACGGATCTCTCTGTGAGGATGGAAGTTGTTTTGCCTGAACGGTAATTTTTCCCGCCTGAGCGGTTCGCATCCCGATCATCCGACTGCTTTCCTCTCAGAATGACCGTTCGGACAGGGAACGGATTCTGACAGAAGACCGCCTGTATCTTCCCAGGCATTCCTGACATCAGGAGGGCTTATAACCATCGGCTTTCAGATCACTTTATTCTGATGCTGCAGTTCACATAGACCGTGTTTTCAAAATAATCATGACTGAAGGCCCTTCGGGGAATAGGTTTTACCATATTGGCGCACACCGGTCAGCAGAAGAGGCTTCTCTCTTTACTGTCCTTCCGGTTTACCAGCCTGTCCGTGGTCATTCGCTCCGTAAGCAGCACCTCCGGGTCCTGGAAATTATTAGGCAAAAAGCTGTTCACAGGTATTATCGTACTCTCTTGTGTTTTTCACAGGAACTCCTGCATTATAGTTGCATTTTTCATACATGGTCAAAGGCAGCGGTATGCCGTTGACATTCCGAGCTAAGAACTCTGGGAATGCTTCGGAAACCTGCGGGAAGATGGCAAACCTTTGACGAAGGGACAACAATACGAGGCATACTCCGGCAGTGGAATCATCGAAATGAAGCCTGCCTGCATGGAAACACGGAGTGTTGGATAACATACCGTGACCGCAGAATTCACGGATGGTACGGGTGACGCAAAGTTTGCGGTCCTGGCTTCAGCGGGCGTCAGTCTTCCCCAAACCGGTGATGGCAGCAATGTGCTTTACGCACTTATGGGTCTCCTCGTCCTTACGGGGATTGGACTGAAATTGAAGAAGAGAAGCTGAAGAAAAGAGGGAGTGTGGTGAATGCTGCACTTCTTTTATGTTATTTGGCGACAATCCTTTGAGAGAAGAACATTCCACGTGTTGTATTTTTTGTTGACAAGAAGATCAAATATACGTAGAATGACTTCCATATATAAAATATAAAATAACAAAATGGGATTGAAGGTTTACTTCAGGCAGAGCAGTGCGTCCTTTTTGCGTCTTATGTACATCGAATAAAAGACGGTGGGAAAGATAATAGAAGACGTACGGGGAAGGATACCGCGTCAGGACGAAAAGCTATGACGAGATCGATCAGGCGGAGCATCCATTCTTCCGTCAGCCAATAAAAAGAATATAACCAGGGAGGTTAATGAAAGATGAGACAGAAAATAAAACAGTTGATGGGCATCCTGTTCGGTCTGATGATGGTGGTGGGGATGAGTTTGACTGCGTATGCGGATGATTCCTATGCAAACATGAAGAACACCACAACACCGGTACACTTTGACAGCAAGGACTGGTATCTGATTGATTATGATGCCAGTACTGTAACGCTGCTTGCAAAGGAATGTGTTGGGGTATCAGCGTTTGGCTCAAACGGCACATACAGCGGTTCTGCTGTAGAAATGTATGTTAATGAGTGGTATACAGAAAATATCACAGCTGATGCAAAAAAAGCAGTCATTGGAAACGGAGCGTTCCTGCTTAATTCGGATGAAGCAAACACAATCTATAATGCAAACGTGGCTGTGCTGAAGTGCTCTCAGGCAATTGACACTCCTGCAAACGTGTGGTGGCTCTGCTCTCGTGGCATCAACGGTGAGAATCTTGCAGTCTGTGTGTCCGGCGATTCCGGCAGAATGAACATTCAAGGTGACGATGTGGGAAATTTGCACGGCGTCCGCCCTGCTTTAAAGCTCAATCAGTCATCTGTAATCTTCGAATCTGATTCAAAGACATTCTCTCTGCCTGGCCCTGTCCAGCGCGTGATTTTGAATCCGTCCACTACGCAGAAGGTCTTCATAAACGATAAGATCTCCTTTACAGCCACCATCGAGCCCAACAATGCCATGGACAAAAAGGTTATCTGGGAAGCCGACAACACGATCAGACTGTATTCTGACTCGGCGTGCACGAAAGAAGTAGGGCCGGAGGCAACCGAAATTCTTACCGTTTATGCGAAGTTTATTTCGGAAAGCTTGGCGGCAGTCACCTGCACCAGCAATGCAGACAGCACCAAGAGTGCGAGCTGCGGTGTGGAGGTGAGAAAAAAAAGGTATGCTGTAACTGAAGGAAGCGGAAATGAATATAAAGAAAACAGTTATGGGACATTGACATTCGTGTTCAAGAGATCAGAAAATGATGAGGAAACTTTTAGACATTTTACGGGACTCAAGTATGATGGCAAACTTTTGACGAGGGATAAAGATTATACGGCAAAGTCTGGAAGTGTTATCATCGAACTGAAGCCCGCTTTTCTGGAAACACTGAGTGTGGGTGAGCACATACTGACAGCGGAGTTTGATGATGGTACGGCTGAAGCAAGATTTACTGTAATGCCGGGT
>CACXHF010000180.1 GCA_902767305.1 uncultured Eubacteriales bacterium | reverse complement strand
GCATCAGCTTGGCGGCAACCGTATCAATGCAGTCAAGAACATAATCATAGACGGAAAGGTCAATCACATCTGCATTTTCCGGCAGATAAAAAAGCGGCCATGTCTGTATGCGGCACTCCGGACTGATATCCAGCAGCCGCGCACGGGCTGCATCTACTTTCAGCATTCCCAGAGTGCTGTGTAAGGCAAACATCTGCCGGTTCAGATTGGAGAGAACCACCCGGTCATTATCAATCAGGTCGATAGCCCCGATCCCGGATCTGACCAGTGCTTCTGCTGCAAAAGAACCGACTCCCCCGATTCCAAACACCGCTACCCGTTTCCCCGCCAGACGTTCCAGGCCTTCTTTTCCCAGAAGGCGTTCCGTCCTTGAAAGCTGTTCCCTGTTCATTCGCTTTTCCCCTCCTTCACCCGTGACACAGATGCCGGATTTCTGCCTCTCTCCGTTCAATTTCCAGCACCAGCGCAATCTGGTTCCTTGCCCTCACCAGATTATGTCCGGGATAAGACGTCTTGTAATAAATATCCCCGTTCAGATAGTCTGCCAGAAACCGCATTGCCTGCTCAAAGGTAATCATCCAGACGCCCTCCGGCAGGAGCTGCCGCTCATCCTCTGTAAGGATATTCCCAGTCTCCTCCAGATACCCCTTTGCAAAAGCTCCGGCCTTTTCAATGGACAGCGTCACTTTGTTCAGGTCCGGTTCGTCCTCAGCGGCCTGGCTTGCGCCGGAACGGATGCCGTCTCCGAAATCATAGGCAGCAAATCCCGGCATGACGGTATCCAGGTCACAGACACAGAGTGCACGCCCGGTTTCAGCATCCAGGAGCGCATTGCTGGTCTTTGTATCATTGTGGACAACACGCATCGGGATCCGGCCAGCCTTAAACGCCTTTACAAACAGATCCGCACGATTCATCCGGTCCATCAGCATGCGCAGTTCCGGCAGAACCTCCGCCCGGCGCCCGCAGACGTCCGCTTCCCGGGCAGTCAGCAGCTGCCGGACGCGGGTGGGCGTATCGTGAAAAGCCGGAATTGTCTCATAAAGCGTTTCAGCCGGGAATCCCGAAAGACGCCGCTCGAACCGGCCAAAGGCCAGTCCGGTTTCATACAGTTCCGAAAGCGATGCCGGCTGTGCACATGATCTGGTATTTTCGATAAAGGTATACACCCGCCAGAACCGTCCGTCCCCGTCCCGGCAGCCGGTTCCCCCGTCACAGGCGGGCACCGGCGTCAGCGTTTCCCGAAGAGGATCCCCGTTTTCGGATGCAATTCTCTCTTTCAGATAACGGGTTACGCGTTCGATATTGCTTTGTACTTCCTCCGGCTTCTTAAACACTTCCGTATTGACGCGCTGGAGCAGATAGGGCTTCCCCTCTGCAGTCTCGATCCGAAAGGTATCATTGATGTTTCCGGTCCCGAAGGGTTTACTTCCGGAAAACCTTCCTGAAATCTGAAAATGTCTGATAATCTCTGCTGTTTCCATCATGCATGCCTCCCCATCCGTATTATAGCGGGCCGCCCGTCTCCTGACAACTGAAGATTGAATGAATAATTCCTGCAATCATTTTTTAGTCAGGCTTTACAATATCTATCCCGTTCAGGTATAATAGAATCAGCTGGAACAGTAGTTCCAAATAAAAATGGAGGTTTGTTTTATGAAAAAGATTCTGGCTCTCCTTCTGACCATGGCTGTGCTCCTCAGCGCTGCCGTTTTTGCAATGGCAGATGATATCACGCTCGATGTCATCATTGCACAGTATGGTCCCAACACACAGAACTGGTTCCTCGGAACCGGTATGGACGGCTCCAACTTCAAAGCAAAATTTGAAGAAGCCAATCCCGGAGTCAAGCTCAATCTCGAAGTTGTCTCCTGGAATGACCTTTACACGGTCGTCTCTACCCGCATCAGCAACAACAATGCTCCGGACATCCTGAACATCGACACCTTTGCTGATTATGCAAATGAAGGCCTACTGCTCCCGGTCAGCGACTACTGCCCGGAGGAGCTGTTCAAGGACTTCTTCCCCTCCTTCATTCAGGAATCCGTCATTGACGGAACCGTATGGGCTGTGCCGGATCTCGCATCTGCCCGTGCACTCTACTACAACGTCGACCTGCTCAAGGAAGCCGGTGTTGAAACCGTTCCCGCGACCTGGGCGGAGCTTGAGGATGCTGCTCAGGCGATCATCGACTTCTACGGCGGCGAAGTTTATCCGTGGGGCATCGACATGACCACGGACGAAGGTCAGGCTGCTTTTGCCTACTACACCTGGGCCAACAACGGCGGCTTCATCGATGAAAAAGGCGACTGGGCACTCAACAGCGACGCCAATGTCGAAGCAGTTCAGTTTGCACTCAGTCTGGTTTCCAACGGCTTCACCAATCCGAATCCGGCCACCCAGACCCGTTATGATCTCCAGGATATGTTCGGTGCCGGCAAGCTGGCCATGGTCATCGCCCCCAACTCCGTTCCCGCCTATATCGCTGAAAAAGGCTATACCGGCGTTAACTTTGCAACCGCTGCCATTCCTCACAACGAGGGTGCTGCATCCAGTTCCGTCGGCGTTATGGACCGCATCATGGCTTTCCGCGATGACACGGCAGATCAGGCTGCGCGCAATGAAGCGATCGGCAAATTCCTGACCTTCTTCTATGATCCTGCGAACTATGTTGGCTGGGTTTCCATGGAAGGCTTCCTGCCTGCTGTAAACTCCGCTGTCGGAGCTCTGGTTGCATCTGATCCTTCTTTCGAAGCATGGCTGAGCGTTCTTGACAGTGCCAAGTTCTATCCGACCACCAAAGCCGAATGGAACGACGTGAAGCAGGGTGTTATCGCCGTTGAGCAGAGCGCTCTTACCGGCGGCGACGTCCGTACACTGCTCAATGATCTCCAGGCAAAGGTCAGCGGCAAAT
>CACXHF010000179.1 GCA_902767305.1 uncultured Eubacteriales bacterium | reverse complement strand
TGCGATAACTTTCCCGCCAATTGCCGCCTGAATGGGAATCTCAAACAGCTGTCTCGGAATAACATCCTTCAGCTTTTCGGCAATGGAGCGCCCTCTTGCATATGCCCTGTCCTTATGCACAATCATGGAGAGTGCATCACACATATCTCCGTTAAGAAGCATATCAAGTTTTACCAGATCACTCTGACGGTATCCTGTCAACTCATAGTCATAACTGGCGTATCCTCTGCTGCGGCTCTTCACCTGATCAAAAAAATCAAAGATAATTTCTGAAAGTGGAATGTCATAATGCAGACAGACATGCTGTCCTTCATATACCATATCCTTGAATTCCCCGCGCTTTCCCTGACAGACCTCCATCAGAGCGCCCACGTATTCCTGCGGTGTATGAACACTGACACTGACGTATGGCTCTTCCATATAGTCAATATTCCCCTGTGGCGGCAGATTACTGGGATTGTCTACTTCCTCAACAGTCCCATCTGTCTTATGGACACGATAGATAACACTTGGTGCAGTCGTAATCAGATCGAGATCAAATTCGCGTTCAAGACGCTGCTGAATAATCTCCATATGCAGAAGACCCAGGAATCCGCATCGGAATCCGTATCCCAGTGCCTGACTGGTTTCTGGATCATAGGTCAGTGAGGCGTCATTGAGCTGCAGCTTTTCAAGTGCATCCTTAAGATTCTCATACTGCGCACCGTCTGCTGGATAAATGCCACAGAATACCATGGGCACCACCGCCCGGTATCCCGGAAGCTCTTCCGTCGCAGGATTGGCATCATCCGTAATGGTATCCCCAACTCTTGTATCATGAATATCCTTAATGGACGCAGCAATATAACCTACGTCTCCGGCTTTCAGTTCCGGCAGCGGTTCATAATCCGGCGATCTGGCACCGACTTCCACCACTTCAAATCTGGCACCGGAGTTCATCATCCGAATTGTCATTCCTGCCCGCACAGTTCCGGAGACTATTCGTACAAAACAGATGGCACCGCGATAATTATCGTAAAATGAGTCGAAAATTAAAGCCTGCAGAGGTGCATCCACATTTCCTTCCGGTGCCGGTACAGACCTGACAATCTGTTCCAGAACCTCGTCAATACCTGTTCCAGCTTTCGCCGAAATCAGTGGAGCCTCATCCGCCGGAAGGCCGATGACTTCCTCAATCTCTGTTCGAACCTCGTCAGGCCTTGCACTGGGAAGATCAATCTTATTGATAATCGGCAGAATCTCCAGATTGTGTTCTAGCGCCATATAGACGTTGGCTAATGTCTGTGCCTCAACCCCCTGTGTGGCATCCACCACTAGCAGCGCCCCTTCACAGGCAGCCAGTGCGCGGCTGACCTCATAGGTAAAATCCACGTGACCAGGAGTATCAATCAGGTTCAGCACATATTCCTCTCCGTCACTGGCCTTGTAGAGCATCCGTACAGCTTTGCTCTTAATGGTGATTCCCCGCTCCCGCTCCAGCTCCATGGAGTCAAGAATCTGCTCCACCATTTCCCTCTTCTGATACACCCCTGTCTTTTCCAACAGACGATCTGCCAGGGTGGATTTTCCGTGGTCAATATGTGCAATAATACAGAAATTACGAACATGATCCATTTTATGGTCTGCCAATCAATACGCCTCCCTCACGGGTACACCTTCGTTTTCCCAGGTGTCCCTTTCTCTCCATGACACTTCTGTCAGGTTCGGCTCATCAGAGCCGCTCTTAAAAAAAGCAGGCAGAACCTGCTTTTAAATATTGAATACCCAGGCACTTGTCAGCAACAATATGCAGCCTGTCACATCGCCGATAAACAGAAAAAACTCACTATACATAAAGCGGAGTGATCCCAGGCTGCGCAAGGATTCTATCCGGTCTCCGAGAAACAACAGCAAAACTCCCAAAATGCGCATTGCTCCGCCCACAAAGCCATTCAAGCCCATTCCCATGATTGTTGCAGAATAGGAAACAACATTTGCCACCATCAACGCTGGTATGATTCCCAGAATCCCGGACAATACCCGCAGAAACAGAGACTGCTGACGATTAGGGATAATCATCACAATAAACAGTACCAGATGGGTAAGCAGCATAAAAATCAGCATTCCCTGCAACATCATGTTGTTAGCCACACCGCGATCCCTGTAATGGATGTAGTACATCATTGCAGGAATAAGCATAGAGAGAGCCGACAGAAGCCGAGCTGCAATATACACCTGACGGATACGGCCGATAACGGGTTTATAGGCAAGATCAAACGCTGTCGACAACCAGGAGATGACAAACATTACAGACAGTGATGCTATTTCCCAGGTGCCAATTACCGCGCTGCCGCAGGCAGAAAGTGCTGTAATAAACAGCATCAGAATAAACCGAAGGTGACCTCCTGCCATATCGATCGCTACGAGCCATTCCATCTGTCTGTTCATGAGCATCTTCAGTGCGGAGAAACGATCTCCCAGATGTTCTGCTGCATCATCAAGAAACAGGTCCATGTCATCCTCTGAACGAAAATGTCCGAGGATATGTGAAACCGCATTGCGTATGCTTACCAGGATCAGCCATATATGCCACCCCAGATGTCTTCTGGCAATTCTGATTCCGGTCAGTCGAAAAAAAGCTGGTACATGAATCACTGCGCGGTCTACAAACCTGTTGAATTGTCCGTCGATCCACTCCCCGGACAGCTTTTTCGGTTTATCGTATTCGACAGAGTCAGTGGCAGTTTCCGTTATTATTTTATCATCAGGGATAGAATCTGTCCCATCCTCATCATCCGGCAGCCCTGCTCCGGCATTCTCCAGAAGATCACTGCCCTCAGTCTTTCTGCCCGGGGCGGCATCCATTTTCTCCTCGGCTACCTCTCTCTGCGAATTCTTATCATCGAGAACCGATTTTCTCCAGTCCTCCGGATCTGCATCCAGCAGATCTCCGTCCGATCCGGCCGACGAAACCGCCGCAAACAGATCCTCATCCTCCCGGTCATCCGGGAAGATCACTTTTCTCCGAACTCTGCCCGAACCGACACGCTTTTGCGTCATCCCTTGCTGCCTTTCGCACCAGCCGTTACTCTTTGAAGAATTGTAGAATCATATGCATAAACGCTTCGGTTTTTATCCGCAAACGCCTGCATAGCACTTTCAATCAGACGATCTACCAGTTCCGGGAAATTGATTCCTGCTGCCTTCCAAAGATAAAACGCCATAGAACCCGGAATCGTATTGGGTTCCTCCACATAAAGGATATCATTATTATCCAGAATGTAATCCACCCGAACCGTTCCTCTGAAATCCAGAAGTCTGAAAATATCAACTGTCATCTGCTGAATCCGCCGGGTCAGTCCGGCATCTATTGGCGCTGGCAACACTCGGGAAAGAGATTTCATACCTCGACTTTGCGGTCCCTTTGCACCATTGTTGCGAAGATATTTCTCCCAGAATGTCAGAAATGAATCATCGCTTGCCGACACTGGCATTTCACATACAGAAGCCTGAACATTTTCTCCGTATCCTACAGCCGCGCAGTTGATTTCTACCGGATGCTCAATGCCTACCTCAATCAGAATACGCCGGTCATAGGAGGCAGCCAGTTCCAGGGCCTTTTCCAGTTCCTCGCGGTTTCCAGCTTTCGATACACCTATGGATGAGCCCAGTGAAGCCGGTTTGACAAACATCGGATATTTGATTTCTTTCTCTGCTTGTTCAACAATGTGAAGCCGATCTTTATCGAGCTGTTCCCGGGTAAACCAGATGAAATCCAACACCGGATAGCCAGCTCCCCTCAGCAACTGCTTCATGGCGATCTTGTCCATACCAACACTGGAACCAAGGACACCGGAGGACGCATAGGGAATACCGGCCATCTCAAAGAGCCCCTGCACCGTTCCATCTTCTCCATTCATCCCATGGAAGACCGGAATCGCACAGTCGATATGTGCCACAGGGTCCGGAAGACGACCAAACAGGCCGGTCTTCTGAAGTGGCCACGCCCACAGATCCCCCGAGCCCGAGCTGATGTCCAGAATAACCCTCTGAATTTCTTTCCCCATGGGATTGAATTCACGGAACGTCTCTACCAAACGAAGAGCACTTCCGGTATACCAGAGACCTTCTCTTGATATATACACCGGAATAACAGTATGTCCAGCCGCTTCAACCGCTTCAATCAGCTGCAGCGCTGAAATGACTGAGACATCATGTTCCACACTTCGTGATCCAAAGCAGACCGCAATATTCATTTTCTCCATGTTTTGTTTTCCTCCAACAAGGTTTTCACCGTTCGGTTTCCCCAACACGGCTCTAACTCAAAAAAGTCGGTTTTACCGCGTTTCCAAGCAGACTTTCTCATCCTTCATTATAGTTATCCGGCAGATCATTTTCATACAGAATGACATCGCCGCTTCGCATCATGCCGTTCAGTTTCCGTGTGCACTCTTCCAGGCTTCTCATTATCAGCAGATTTTCCTCAGGGAATCCTGCTTCTCTCAGTCCTGCTGCAATCGGTTCACAGTGTTTAGGGCCAATCAGAAAAACGATGTCTGCACACCCGACAATTTCACGGCCAAACTGACGGTTCAGTTCCGCTTCTTGCTCCCCCAGTTCTACCATGCCCGGCGTCACAAGAATCCGGCGTCCAGGGAAGTCCCTGAGCACATGCAGTGCCGCCCGAGCACCTGACGGATTTGAGTTGAACGCATCGTCAATCACGCTGATACCCTCACCAGCCGGAAGCAGCTGCAGCCGATGTTCAACTGGCTTGCAAAGATGAATTCCGCGCGCTATTTCCTCCATGGTCAGTCCCAGAACACCAGCAACTGTGACGCAAAGAAGCAGATTGGAAATAGCATATTCACCTAGGAGCTTCGTTTCGCAGTCAATCGACTCTCCACTGTCGCTTCGGATCAGCGTAAATCGGGTACCCCAGGGACCGCAGTGAATGTTCTCCGCCCTGAAAAGACTGTCAGACAGATATTTGTCCACCAGAGGACAGTCCTCATACATCTGAGAGCAAATGGCACCATCGTTGGCAAAGATAGCTGTTCCGCCTTCCGGAAGTGCTTCAATCAGTTCATACTTGGTCGTGCGAATCCGTTCAACTGTGCGGAATGTATCCAGATGCTGCGGGCCAACCGATGTAATAATACCAATCTGCGGATGAACCAGATCACAAAGTTCCCGAATATCCCCGACATGTCTAGCTCCCATCTCTGCGATAAAGACCTGATGTGTCGGCATCAGCTGTTCACGAATAACCCGTGTCACGCCCATGGTCGTATTGAAACTGCCCGGTGTAGCAAGTACACGATACCGTGAGGAAAGAATCTCCTTCAGGAGAAACTTGGTGCTGGTCTTCCCATAGCTGCCGGTAATACCGATGCGAATCAGAGACGGCATGCGATCAAGTCTTCGCTTGGCATCCTCCACAAATCCATCTGCAATATGTTTTTCCACAGGCTGCGCTGCCAGGGCCGCCAGACACAGAACGAACGGTTCAAGTCCCGGCAGAACATAGCCTGCAGGTATCCAGACCGCCAACAGCAGGAATTCAAGAATCAGCGAAATACCGATATGAATTACCAGTAACCTTTTTACACGATCCGTCACGACAAACGGCTTTTTCTGTTTTTTACGCCGTGCCAGTACAAACAGTGAAGCCGCGGCAAGCAATGTCAGTAACAGACGCAGTATCCCTGCCAGTCCGGAACATGCGGCAAACAGCCCAACCGCAGAAACCACAAGAGGCCGGGCAATCAGGTCAAGCGGATTACGCAAAAGGCTCCGCCTGTACCCTGGCAGCTGATAGCTCTCCAGCTGTAGAATATGGAACAGATTCCATCCGGTCAGGCAAGCTGCCAGAACCAAGAGGCATGCCTCCACGATTCGAAACAGAATATTCATAAATCGCGTCCCTCCAGCAGGAAACTTTTCACGACACTTTCAAACACGGCACTCTTTTCCAGATATGCAAAGTGTCCGGCACCTTCCTCCACTATCAGAGCAGCGTCCGGAATCATTTCCTCCATCTTTCTTCCCATCCAAAGCGGTGTCTCCGTATCGTTTTCACCCCAGAACAGAATTGTTGATGCCTGAATCAGCGGCAGTTCCTCCGCCAGATCCTGTGTGACAATCTGATTGAATGTTTTCCGCATCTGCGGACTGAGCGCTCTGTAATCCGGAGAACCAAAACGCTGAATCAGTGCCTCCTGCCAGCGGCCAGGCAAATCTCCGAACAGTTTTACTTTCTCCGCTGCATTTACACCATTTTTCAGAAGTCTGTAGATCTTCTGTCTGGCATTTTCTTTTCGGGTTTTTTCCCGTCGCAGTCCTGCAGCACCAGTCAGAACCATCCGACCTACCAGTTCCGGATATGTTGCTGCCAGCAGAATCGCGACCCTAGCACCAAATGAATGCGCAATAATATCGCAAGGAGCCAGATTCAGCACCCGGATTACCTCTGCTGCCAGTTCCATATAGTCCGGTACACCCCAGACTTCTTTAGGTGCAGGGGCCTGTCCCTTAAGTCCATGTCCGGGAAAATCAATCGCGGCCGTCCTCATATGACCGGCGAGCGCCTTCTGGATTCCTTCCATCATGTCTGAGGAACACATCCACCCGTGAAGCAGAAGAACACCACGTCCTGTATTGCCCTCCCGCGTGATATATACACGTATTCCTCTCCACTCCAGCTGCATAATGTCCTCCCCGTAACGATATCCGTGTGCTGTCAGTAAAAAATGCGGTCCGGTCCAGGAGACTGTCCAACACAAGCATCGCACCCATTCTTGCAGCAACAAAAACTCATTATGTATTTTACCCCTTTTACCGGAAAAAATAAAGAGGTATTTCTTTGTCCGGAAAAGCGTATACAAGCCTCCGGAAACTTCATGTACATATACAAACAAACCTATGCCTTTGGATACAGACAAGACACGCAGGCTGCCCATCCCCTTCTCCTGAGGAAGTGCAGTCTGCGTGGTACACATTTATACCAAATCTTGATACATAATAAGAGCATCCTCACGGTTGTCATCGTAATATCGTTTTCGATAACCGACATCCAGAAAACCGCACCGATGATACAGTTCCTGTGCTCTCAAGTTGGAACGTCTGACCTCAAGGGTCATCAGACGCATTCCCTCATTTCTCGCTTCCTGAATCAACGCATTCATGATAATCCGGCCGTATCCTTTTCCCTGATCCGTCCTGCGGACTGCCACATTCAATACATGACCTTCATCAATAACCAGCCACATTCCGGCATAGGCAATCACATGATCCTCCGGATCCGCCATAATCAGCCATCTACTGACCGGATTTTCAAGGATATCATGCCGGATACTCTCCTCAGACCAGGGAACATGGAACTCTGCCTGTTCGATAGCCGTAATTTCAGGAATATCTTTTTCCTTTGCCGGCCGGATACAGTCCACCATCTCATTCCCGGTATTACTCATCTTCACTCTCCTGCCGTTTTTTCCTGATTCAGCACTGCCTTTGCCAAACGTTCCCGTTCCGCCTGAGGCGCCCGAAGATATAGAGGAAGCAGAGCATCCGGACTGAGGACTTCCCCTGCCTGCATTTTTCGTTCTGCCAACTGCACAGCACACCCCGGACGAAGTGATGCCTGTGCCTGCCCATGGAACCTGCATCTTTCCCCAAGCCGTTCCTCAATGACCGACCGGTGTGCGGCAATCCCGTCCCCGACAAACAGATACGGTCCTCCGAACGTCTCAATTCGGTCCAGGAACTCTGTCAGTTTCAGGGCTTCATCCTCCAGAAGCCTCTTTGTTTTTTCCCCTACCCGAAACGCAGCACCATACACCTGTCCAGCTCTCGCATCCAGAATTGTACAGACAACCCCATCAAAAAAACGACCGTTCTCAGCCAACGCCTCCAGTGCATCCACAGCAATACAGAGCTTCCCGCATGCTTCTGCCAGTCCCTTGGCTGTCGCCACTCCGATGCGTACACCGGTAAATGATCCAGGCCCGGTCACTGCAGCAAAGGCATCCATATCCTGAAGTTTCAGATCTGAACACATCAGAGCATCCTCTACCATAGGCATGATTTTCTGGCTGTGCGTCATCCTGTTTTTCATCCAGGCTTCATAGACCAGGTCCCCATCTTTTGCAACAGCCACACCGCAAACCGGTCCTGAAGTATCCACAAGCAGTATTTTCATCTTATTCCTTTCTCTTAAGCAAACAGTCCATTCAAAAATCACTGTCCTGTATACAAATCATGGTACATGACTTTTCAGAACTCATATTCCCTGTTCTGCCAGCTCATGCCATTTTACCACGAAAACACCACGCAGAAAACGGCCAATATACAAGCAGCCTGCCCATCCGGGAAAATCAGGCCTCCATGTAAATCAGCCGTAAAAATCAGATACTCTCAATGCCTGATTCGAGGACCAACGCTCGAAAATCCTGTTCCCGACTGACAGATGGCAGTTCAATGTTCAGGACTCTCTCGTCCGGCGCATCCGCAACATACTCAAGTTCCACCCGGAAACACTTATCCGGCATAGCTGATGCACAGTTCTGCGGCCATTCAATGACAGCAATACCGTCATCCGGGGGAATCATCTCATCAAGTCCCATTTCATACAGTTCGTCCTCGTTTTCGAGTCGGTAAAGATCAAAATGGTAAAGATTTATTTTGCTGCTCTCATGAATCAGCAGGATGGTAAAGGTAGGACTCGGAACCGGGCCGTCAATACCCAGCTGAGCAGCCAGCCCGCGCGTAAGGACACTTTTTCCGGTTCCCATTTCCCCGCTCAGAAGCAGGACTTCGGAACAAACCATCAGTCTGCCAAGCAAAGCACCCACGCGTTCCGTCTCCTGCTCATTTTTGCAATGAACGCAGACCATCTGGATATTCCTCCGGATTACTGATGCAAAAGCGGCGAAATCCGCTTATAAAGCAGGAATGTAATTACACTGATTACACAGCCTTTGAGAAGATTGAAAGGAGCCGTTACCATCAGGACCAGTTTCACAAGAGAATCGACTCCGTTTATTCCAACCATACTGAGAATAGCTGCAACATCCATGTGGAACAAGTGCTGATACGTAGGAATCAGAATAAAATAATTCACAAGTACAGCTGCAATAATCATCGACAGGACGGAAACAGCCATCGCCAGGATTGCTCCTTTAAGGCTTTTGTTGAAACGATAAATGATACTGGCTACTGCCACAAAAGTTCCTGACATCAGAATATCAGCAAACTCACCGACCAACGCAGTACTGCTCCCTAGCATGTGGATGAGATTCTTGACAAGAACAATCGCGAACCCGGGCAGTGGCCCCATGGCAAAACCAGCCAGAAGAGCTGGAAGTGCAGAAAGATCCAGTTTGTAGAAAGCTACAACTGGAATCTCAATGTAATAGAGAATGACTGACATAGCAGTCAGTACGCTGCACCGGGTCAGCATAAATACCGCACGGTCACCAGATCTTTGAGTTTTTGACACTGTTTTCATGAAAAACACTCCTTTTTCGCCTTGCAGGCATAATAATCCGAAACCCCTGAAAGCAGAGCTATCAGGGGTTTATGAACGCAAAGCGAACAGCTCTTCTTCCATCCAGACTGTACTGTCGGCTCCGGAATCTGACCGGATCAGCCTTACGGCTCGCGGGCTATACCGCCGGTAGGGAATTCCACCCTGCCCTGAAGATCTTTCAAAGGAATATTCGGTTATGCGAATTATACCACCGGACTTATCTCTGTCAACCCAATCTGAGCACTTTTTCAGACAGAATTTTCAATTCATATCCTTTCCATTTTTACTGTCAACTGCTTTATCCGATATAATTCATTTTAATTAGCGGATCTTCCTTGCTTCTAAATAGTATCGTTTTTCCTCAGCATGTCCCATAGAAAAAGTCTTCCTGGGCAGAACACCTCCCCTGATGATTCCAGGGAACAGTTCCCCCTTATTCATTCCCGGCAGCAGAAAACCAACTGCATCGACCGCACCTGCCAGTTCTATCAGAGATTCTTCCCCGTGAATATAATCTAAGTCGCCTGGATACTCTTTAAGAATCCGATCAAGGGCATCCTGCAGAACAGCAACCGGCAGCTTTCCACGGCAATCGAGTTTCAGTGTCCCCTCTTCATTTCCCGAAATCCATCTGACTTCTGTACCATTGTCTGCACAGAGGGTTTCAAGTTGCTCAAGCAGCGCCTTTGGATTAGTTGCCTTCACGATCCGGTGAATCGGTTCAAACTGCAGTGCATCACTGTACACATTTTCCAGTTCTACCATCGCGTAACGGGAAAGCATCGTTTTCGGATCCTGCTCCGGATGACGGCGCTTTTCCTCCTCATAACACTCATTTGCTGTTGCAAGAGAATGATTGCCGTCTCCAACCGCGTATAAAAGCGCAGAATCTTCTCCTCCCTGTTTCTGAATCATTCTTTCCTCATACGCGGCTAATCTCTCCTCGAATTGCTCGGCTGCAGAACCCATACACAGCCATCCGGAAATATGTCCGCCGCCCTGCATAAGATCAAAGTCGTACAGAGGTTGGTCCTTTTTTAATTTCGCCAGTGACTCAATAACCTGCTGTTTTTCATCGCTGCAAAGGAGGAGTACATGTGACAGTTCAAGCAGCGCATCACGACGAATTTCCATTCTGGGAGGAATCCGTTCCGTTACTGTCTTTTCCGTTGCCCTCACAGGCGCTTTTGAAGAGGGATGATAGTCATATGCCTCAAGATCGATACATCCTACAACCCCCTGCCGCACTGATCCATCTTTCAACGTCCGCTCTACATACATATACACGTTGGAATAACTGGTAAAAAGCCCGCTTTCAAGTATTACACGCATGGAACTTTGAATGTCCCGGATTCGCTGTTCCCGATGATCCCCCAGCCAAACCTCCGGATATATTAGTGACAGAGTGGATGGACTCTTGCCTACCGTTTCTTTTACTCGGTTCCAGTATTCCGGTTGAGAAGTGAACTGGTCACATGCGATCACCGCCCATTTTTCCATTTCAATATTCTCCGGAAAAAGGATATTCGCCCTTCCAAATGTACGCATACTTTTCCCCTTTCTGCAATACCATCCCATTTATAGGAGGGAACCTTTAATGAACAAATAATCATTCTGAGAGACAGACGGTTTTTGTCCGGGCCGGTCTCTCCTGTATTTCAGATATAAAACAACAAGTCTGCATATGTGGGCATTGGCCAGTATTTCTTTGCCACCCGATGTTCAAGATCATCTGCAATCGCCCTTGCACGCTCCATTGCCGGAATAACTACCTCATGCTGATAAAGTCCCCGTTCAATAAGATCAGAAGGTTCTCTTGCCACTGCCTCAACCAGATCATCCCTGGCCGTCATCAGTTGGGCTGTTTTCTCCGTCAGAATCTCAATCGTTTTTTTCTCCCCGGCGGCATCAATTCCGATCTGCATCTTTGCCGCCACACCCTTGGCAATTTCACCACTATACTCAATACAGGCTGGAATAATCATTTTGTCCAGCATATCTAGGCTAGTCATCGCCTCAATGTGAATCGTCTTGGCATATTCTTCCAGTGTAATATCCTGACGAGACCTCATTTCCTGGTACGAGTATATTCCCTGGCGGGCGAACATCTCTACATTCTTCTGATCCGTATAATGGATCAGTGCTTCGGGAGTAGATGGGAGATTCAGAAGACCGCGCCGGGCTGCCTCAATTGTCCATTCATCGCTGTATCCATTTCCATTGAACAGAATACGACTGTGCGCCGTCAGTTCTCTGCGGATGAGACGGTTCAGTGCCGTTTCAAACTCATCTGCCTTTTCAAGTTCATCTGCAAACTGCATCAGTTCATCTGCCACAGCCGAGTTCAGCATGATATTGGTACAGGCAATATTAAAAGAAGAACCCGGCATACGGAATTCGAACTTGTTGCCAGTGAAGGCAAACGGGCTTGTCCTGTTTCTGTCCGAGGTATCTCTGGGAATTCTCGGCAATGTTGTCACTCCGATATCCATTGTCTTTTTTCCGTCCTGTTTATAAGCGACCCCCTCGATAATTGAATGGATAACTGCCCCCAGATCATCTCCCACATAGATAGAAACTATGGCCGGCGGTGCTTCGTTAGCCCCAAGACGATGATCATTTCCTGCGCTGGCAACACTGATTCTCAGCAGATCCTGATACTCATCTACAGCCTTTATGACCGCAGTCAGGAAAAGAAGAAACTGTGCATTATCCTTAGGTGTAGTACCAGGATCCAGCAGGTTTTCTCCATGATCCGTAGACATCGACCAGTTATTATGTTTACCGGAGCCATTCACTCCCTCAAAAGGCTTTTCATGAAGAAGGCAGACCAGTCCATGTCGGTTTGCTACCCGGCGCATGATTTCCATGGTCAGCTGATTATGATCCGTTGCCAGATTAGCTGTTGTAAAAATCGGCGCCATCTCATGCTGTCCCGGAGCCACTTCATTATGTTCCGTCTTGGAATAGATTCCCAGCTTCCAGAGTTCCTCATCAAGTTCATTCATAAAGCGCTTGACTCTGGGACGAATGGAACCAAAATAATGATCATCCATTTCCTGTCCCTTCGGAGCCTTTGCACCAAAGAGAGTGCGTCCTGTAAGAATAAGATCCGGACGTTTTTGATAGTCTTCTTTCGAGATCAGGAAATACTCCTGTTCCGGCCCGACTGTAGTCAGTACCCGCTGCACATTCTTTCCAAACAGTGCTAGAACTCGAACTGCCTGTCTGGAGATTGCTTCCATACTCCTCAATAGTGGCGTCTTCTTGTCAAGAATATCGCCCGTATAAGAACAGAAAGCGGTAGGAATGCACAGGGTATCATCTTTAATAAATGCATAACTGGTCGGATCCCAGGCTGTATATCCACGTGCCTCAAAGGTCGCTCTCAATCCTCCCGAAGGAAAGGACGATGCATCCGGTTCACCCTTAATCAGTTCCTTCCCGGAAAATTCCATGATGATTTTGCCTTCACCTATCGGAGAAATAAATGCATCATGCTTTTCCGCCGTAATACCGGTCATGGGCTGAAACCAGTGTGTATAATGTGTCGCCCCCTTCTCTACTGCCCAGTCCTTCATCGCACTGGCAACCGAATCCGCAATCTGCGGATTAAGGGCAGTTCCGTTCAACATGGTATGCCGGAGTGCTTTATAAACATCTCTGGGCAGCCTTTCCCGCATTGTGGAATCTCCGAATACATTACAACCGAACATTTCCGGCACATTCTTCATTTGATTCGTCTCCTAATTCCTTGCATTGCAAATATATGCGGAATTGTATCTTTTTCATCCTGCCGCGTCAATACAAACTTTTGATTCCAGACATTTCTATCCGTCAAGCCATAGCAGCATTTTCTTCATTTCTGCAAATAGACTGGTATTCCCAAAGAAATCCTGTTATACTACTAATGTTTTTTTAGATCCATATCATATCTGTTTCCCATTTCAACAAGGACTAAAACCCCTTTCTTTTTTTCTTCCATTATCAGTCAGAAATGGTTTTACTATGCTGTGGACAATTTTTCACTGAACAGAGAGGACATATCAATGGCAGAAAACGAGCATAAACAGGACATTGTCACCTGGGACTGGCGTTCCAATTTCAGTGATACATTCATGGCACAAGCTATCATCTCCGATGAAAAAGGCTGTATTGTTGAATTTGAACAGACTCCGGATGGAAGCGGTGTCAGTGCAAAAACAGATACCGGTTTCCATGTCCGTATTGGAAATGTGCCAACAACCTATGAACAGTTCCTGTATTTTCCTTCCTGGTACACCGTTCGTCAGGATAAGGAAAAATACCCAGATTTTACCAAGTATTTTTCCTGTGACTGTTCCATTGGTCTCAAAGGCGCCCGCTGCCGGCATTTGGCCACCCTGATGCTTTACTGGGAGAAAATCCATGGACCTTTTACCTATGTTGTCGATCCGGCAATTCAGGAAAAGTATGAAGCAGAGAAGCGAAAGAAGAAGCGTGAAGCCCTGCGCGCATTTGGCAACATTTCCTATGCTCATACGTACTTTGAATATCTTTACGATCCGATTCCTGACTCTATTTATTTTCAGATGGATAAAATTCTGGAAAAGGCCAATCTGACCTGTTCCATGAGTATCGCTGACGCTGCAGAACAAACCGTCAGCCGCTTTTCCGAATCTTTTAAGTTTTCCTTTACGACTAATAAGGATCATCAGCAGATCATCTCAACTGTCTGGAATCAGAATGATGGACGTGTTACGAAAATTTCACTTAACCAGAATGAAATTCTGAGTATGGAATGCGGATGCGGACAGTGCCGGCTGAAAGCTGTCACAAGCTGGTATTATTACCGTTCTGAACCTCCCCGTATCTGTCATCATGCAATGGCTCTCTGGATCTGGACAAGGCAGTACGTACTTGAAAACAATCCTGGTGACAAAACAGATTCAACAGCCAGCCGTCTGATGTCCCTTCTTTCCAATGCAGTTCAGAAGGAGCTGATCAACAATTCGGTTCCCGAAGAAGAACTTGCTGTCGTTCCCGTGCTTCATCCTGTTGTCGATCTGAAACCGCGTATATTGCACAATGGAGAACCGAGTCTGGTTTTTGACCTCTCCGAAAATGGTGAAAAAGGTCTGCTGGTCAAGGACTTCGGTGAACTTGTCACCTGTGTAGAAAAAGGAGTCACCTATCAGCTCGGGAAAAAATGTGCCCCCAATTTTTCCAAAGAAACATTTACTGAAAACAGCCGTCGCTGGTATGAACTGATCCGAGACCGGGTCAAGATTATTAAAGCCCTTAACGAGGAACAAAGATCAAACCCCTATTCCTCCTATTATTCATCCGAACTCTTGCCAGGAAACTCTTTTCGCCTGAAAGGCAGAGATATTGATCGGATTTACGACCTGGCAGAGGGTTCCGTCATGACCGATCAGTACGGAGGCCGTAACCAGACACGTACAGTATCAGTTACCCGTGAGACTCCGAAGGCTTCCATTTCGCTTTCGCCTCTCAAAGCAGGTACAAAACTGATTGGAATTGTCATGAGCGGAATGATTCCTCTTTTCATTCAGGGAGAAAACGCCGCTTATCTTATAGACAGCAACTCATTTTCCCGAATTTCCGGAGAAGACTTTCATGAACTCCAGCCATTCCTGAAAATTACTGATGATTCGGGTACATTCAGATGTATCATAGGCGAAAAACAGTTTCAAGAATTTTCCTATCGAATTCTCCCCTCTCTTCGTGAATCCACCCTGGTACAGCTGAAAGACGAAGTATCTCAACTCCTTGATCCGATTCTCCCACCCGAGCCGGAGTTTACGTTTTACGTAGACCTAACAGAAAACCAGATCACCTGCAAAACGATCGTTTCATATGACGAAGATACTCGCTTTCCACTGGGCTTCCCTAACGACTCCAATATTCATGACTTCCGGCAGGAGGATCGTGTTCTGGCTGATGTCAGAAAATACTTTCCGGATATAAATCCTGATCTCCAGGAGTTTTTCTGTTCCTCTGCTGATGACCGCCTGATTACTATCAAAACCGAAGCTCTTCCACTACTTTCTCGTTTCGGTACCGTCAACGGCAGTGATGCCTTCCGGCGTATTCAGTTCCGGAGTGTTCCACATGCCAGTCTCAGCGTCAGTCTTGAAAGCGATCTGTTGGATCTGTCTATTAAAACAACAGATATGACCCCTGAAGAACTTCTGGACATTCTGAGTAGTTACCGCCAGAAGAAGCGCTGGCATCGCCTGCGTTCAGGAGACTTCATCGATCTGAGAAATGCAAAGGAATTTGAGGATCTCGACCAAACACTCAGTGGAATGAACCTTACACTCGAGGAACTGCTCAAAGGCGGTGCTCATGTTCCCAAGTATCGTGCGCTTTACGTGGAAAAACTGCTTGAGGCACATGATGAGCTTGCCTCCTCCAGAGACAGCGAATTCAAGTCCCTCGTCCGTTCCTTTCAGACCATTCGGGATTCATCCTTCGAGCCGCCAAAGTCTCTCGAAAACACACTCAGGTCCTACCAGCTGTATGGTTTCCGCTGGCTTTCAACTGTTTCTGCCTATGGCTTTGGCGGCATCCTTGCCGATGAGATGGGTCTTGGCAAAACACTCCAGATGCTTACTTGGCTGAAATCACAGAAGGAAGCCGGTGAAACCCGTCCTGCCCTGATTGTCTGTCCTGCTTCTCTGGTCTATAACTGGGCTGAAGAATGCCGGAAATTCACACCTGAAATGACATGCCAGACGCTGGATGGAAATCTGGAGCACCGCAAGGAATTGCTGAAGAATATCGAAAACGGGAACAATACTTCCGACCTTTATATTACCTCATACGATTTGCTGCGCAGAGACATTGCTCTTTATGATAAGCTTTCATTCTCCTCTGCAATTCTGGATGAAGCACAGTACATCAAGAATCAGAAAGCTGCCACCTCAAAGTCAGTCCGGATTCTCAAAGCATCACATCGTTTTGCCTTGACCGGCACTCCGATTGAAAATCGTCTCTCCGAGCTATGGAGTATTTTCGATTTTCTCATGCCGGGCTTCCTTTATACCTCCTCCGAATTTGCGACAGAATTTGAGACCCCAATCATGAAATACAAAGATCCTGATGTCACAGCCCGTCTGGCACGTATGACCGAACCTTTTATCCTGCGCCGAAAGAAAAATGACGTTCTTAAAGATCTCCCTGAAAAACTTGAAGAAACCCGTAGTTCCATTATGGAATCCGATCAACGGAAGCTGTATGATGCTCAGGTTGTTCATATGAAACTCATGCTCGATAATTCATCTGACAGTAACGAGGACAAAATGCGGATTCTGGCAGAAATCACGCGTCTTCGCCAGATCTGCTGTGATCCTTCCCTTATTTTCGAAAATTATCACGGATCCAGTACCAAGCGACTTGCCTGTATGGACCTGATCGAAAGTGCCATGGATGGCGGTCACCGAATGCTGCTCTTCTCCCAGTTTACTTCTATGCTCAGTCTCCTGGCCAGCGACCTCAAGGGACGGGATATTCCTTACTACACGATCACCGGAGCTACACCAAAACAAGAACGCCTCCGCCTGGTTAATGCCTTTAATAAGGGGGATGTTCCCGTCTTCCTAATATCTCTTAAAGCCGGCGGAACTGGTCTTAACCTGACAGGCGCTGATGTCGTCATACACTACGATCCATGGTGGAACATCGCTGTACAGAATCAGGCAACAGACCGTGCACACCGCATAGGCCAGACCCGGCAAGTCACCGTCATCCGGATGATTGCTGCAGACACAATTGAGGAACGCATTGTTCAATTGCAGGAAGCCAAACGCGACCTTGCAGAGGCAATTATCAGCGGTCAGAGCAATTCTCTCATGAGTCTCAGTAAGGAAGAACTCATGGAACTGATTGGATAATGCGGTTTATATTCGTCCAATGCCGCTGTCACAGATAAAGGAAATGCCGTAATTCAGCACGTTAATTTAATAAAGTGAGACGGTACAAAAAAGCCAGTGGGTTTTCCCTTCCCTCTGGCTTTTCTCATTTTCTCACAAATCAACGTTTTTCGTCTGTACACTTCAAAGTAGGATGCTCCTGCAGCCTTTTCCTGTTAAGTCTGCCACACCGAACGACAGAAATCCCTCCAAAATTTGCTGGAGTATCCATTAACGTCCCAGTTTCTGACGAAGATAACGCCGTAGAGGTCTGAGCGGTTTTTTTACAGCTTCAATAGTATTTTCTCGAATCTGTCGGAAAAGCTGACTTGAAAACGCCTGCTCTGAATCCATATAAAGACCTTTCATCCGACCAAGATACTCTACGCTGTTAAACTCCTGCGAGATAACTTTTTTTGAAAAATCCATCTCAAGACGATAAAACTGCTTCTGCATTTCACTAGAAATGCCAAATTCCTCGAACAGTTTCTGTTGAGAAAAACAGGACTCTAGCTGCGAATTTGTCAGATACAGTGTATGAATGGAACGGTAAAGAATAAACTGAATCGTCACTCCATCCATCACCCATTCCTGATC
>CACXHF010000178.1 GCA_902767305.1 uncultured Eubacteriales bacterium | reverse complement strand
GATGTTATCAGACAGGCCGTAACCCTTAAGGTTTACGGCCTGCCCGCTGATGTTCAGTATTTCAATGTAATCATAGAAGTAATTGACTCCGGGACCGTGTGTACGGGTGTTTCCCGTCATTACCTCGGAGATGAAAAGACCGGAAGCGTTTTTCTGGCAGAATTGTGAATCGATAACCGCTTCACTGGCACGGACGTTCGGAAGCCCGGGGGTAGGCAGGGTAAAGACACGGAAATTAGAGGGATCATTATCCTCATCCCGGCCCCAGGAGGTATCTGTCTGGAGATTGTCATAAGTGACAATGTCGATCCGGTGTCCCTGCACATCCGAGAGGATTACGGTATCTCCGTTGCTGCGCAGACGGAAGCGGGTATGAGGCCACAGCCCCTGAGCTGCGGGCCGGTCCTTGCCGGAGGCGTAAACCACGAAGTAACCGTTTGCCGGGATGACGCAGCCCGGAGGGAAGCGCCATTTGATCAGACTGTCGGGGTTGTCGGAAAGTGCATAGTTTGACAGATCGATCGGCTGACTGCTCCGGTTATGAAGTTCAATCCAGTCTGGATATTCACCGTCTTCATCCGCCAGTGTGGTAATGCTTGAGGCACAGACTTCATTGATGACCAGCACTCCGTCGGGTACGAGTGATTCGGTACGGAAAGCAGCCAGGCCTTCCTGCGTATTGTCATATCCCGGGGTATACTGGGTGACAATCTCATATTCTTTTTTCATGCCGTTGTAAATATAAACCATGTCGGAATCCATGGCCGGAATATCAAGCTTCTGATAGGCAATGCCGTCCGTTCCAAACAGGAACAGCTTATCACCGGCAGAAGAAATCTTGAAGTTGGCATGGAAGGTTTCACCGACAGCATTCTTCGTTTCATCTGAGGCGAAGACCAGAATATGTTCACCCGGTGCGACGGTCATATCCGGGAAAACGAACAGAATTTTGTCCTCCCGGTCGCTGAGACCGTATCCGCCGATATTGATTGGCTCAGAACTGGCATTAGTCAGTTCAATCCAGTCCGGAAAAGCACCGGTTTCATCCGGGTAGGCACGTCGGTTACTGGACATAACCTCATTGATGCGGAAAAGAGGATTCCCGGTTCCGCTGTTTTCAGAGACTACATCAGTACCTGAGACATTCTTGGCCGGCTGAACGGACGCAGAGGGGGCAAACAGAATCAGTGCCACCAGGAGGCCTGCCAGAATCAGGAGATAGAGCAACGTATATTTGGGCGGCTTTACACGGCGAATCATCCCCGGTTTGCGGGTTGGTTTCGAAGTATGCCGTTCCCGTTTATTCTGCATGCAAGATTCCTTTCCTCTCAAATAGTTGTGAACTGTACAGTATTGTACCACAGAACAAAAGTACTGAAAAGTGGCAATTTGCCTGCAACTGCGGTATGCACCGGATTCCGGAGAAATCCGTCAGAGGTGTCTTCTGCCGGGAAGCAGACCGGTCAATGCGGAATTGCCTGAAATTGGCCGTCCATCTCTGGGTGTTCTGTGTTATAATCCAAATTGTATGGTTTCCGGAAAAGAAAGACGCTTTCTTGCGGATGCAGAACCATTGCCGGGACTCCGGACAGATAAAATGAGAGGAAGTGAACCGCCTGTCAGAGAGCAGGCAGGAAGCAGATGAGTCACACAGAACAGGAAATGCGTTATCTTGAACTGCTGCGCGACCGCTACGGAACGATCAGTGAAGCCAGCGCTGAGGTTGCCCATCTGAGAGCGGTTTTGCAGCTGCCGAAGGGGACAGAACATTTTCTCTCGGACCTGCATGGGGAGCACAATGCGTTCCTGCACATGCTTCGCAATGCCAGCGGGGTCATCAAACTGAAAATACATGATCTGTACGGCTATCTTCTTCCCAAGCATGAGCAGGATATGCTGGCAACACTTATCTACTATCCGCGGGAAAAACTGGCACTGCTTAAGAAGCAGGGAATGGTGGATGAGGAATGGTACCGCCTGACAATTTACCGGCTGATCCAGGTCGGACGGACCTGTGCGGTAAAATATACCCGGAAGCGGGTGCGTGAGGCGATGCCCCGGGATCTTGGCAGTCTGATTGAAGAGATGATGTTCTCGGATGGTTCGCCTGAGAAAGAGGGATATTATCAGGGCGCCATGCAGTCCATTCTCGATACGGGAATGGGCGATGCTGTTATCATCGGTATCTCAGAGATGATTCAGGCACTGGCCATTGACCGGCTTCATATCATCGGTGATATCTTTGACAGAGGTCCGAGAGCGGACCTGATTATGGATGCGCTGGAAAATTTCCATCAGGTGGATGTGCAGTGGGGAAACCACGATATTGTCTGGATGGGTGCAGCGGCTCTCAGTGATGCCTGCATCTGGCAGGTCATTGTTACGTCAGTCAAGTACTCCAATCTGAAATCGCTTGAAGTGGGGTACGGCATTTCTCTGCGGCCTCTTCTCATGCTGGCTCAGACATGTTACGGGGATGATCCCTGCAGCGAGTTTATGCCCAGGGACAGCGGGGATCAGGCGGACGGTGAAGACGCGGCCGAGGTGGCAAGAATGCACAAAGCGGCTGCGGTTCTGCAGTTCAAGCTGGAAGGACAGCTTCTTGAACGGCATCCGGAGTATGAAATGGACGAGCGCCGCCTTCTTCATCATATCGATTATGACAATGGGACGGTGGAAATCAACGGTAAAACCTACGCAATGAAGAGCTGCCATTTTCCGACAATCAATCCTGAGAATCCGTATGCACTCAGTGACATGGAGCAGGATGTGGCGGATCGGATTGCAATGGAATTTGCACATTCTGCCAAGCTTCAGCGTCATGTGCAGTTCCTGTTCAGCGCCGGCAGTATGTATCTGTGCTGCAATGGAAATCTTCTGTATCACGGCTGCATTCCTTTGGAAGAGGATGGCAGCTTTGCGGCGATTCCAGTGGATAATGTGGCGGATGCCCGCGGACGGGCAGGCATTGATGCGGCAGAACGGCTGGCCAGACAGGGATATTTTGCCCGCCTTGGAAGTCATGAACGGCAGGTAGGACAGGATTTCCTGTGGTATCTGGGATGCGGGCCAAAGTCACCTCTGTTTGGCAAGGACCGAATGGCGACTTTTGAGCGCTATTTCATTGAGGACAAGAAGTCGCATGAAGAACACAAAAACAGGTACTATGAACTGCAGGACGATGAGTCGACAGCTGTCCGGATTCTTCACGAATTCGGCCTGTCGGACAGCGGGTTCATTATTAACGGTCATGTGCCGGTCAAGGTGCGCAAGGGCGAGAGTCCTATCAAAGCAGGGGGAAAACTGCTGGTCATCGACGGCGGAATGTCAAAAGCTTATCAGCCGGTGACAGGTATTGCCGGCTATACACTGATTTTCAACTCGCATGTGCTCAATCTGGTGGCACATCAGCCGTTTGTTTCAAAAGCGGCAGCGATATCGGATGAACAGGATATTCATTCGCGGCACAGTGTAGTCAAGCGGATGGAGCATCGGCTGCTGATCTCGGATACTGATGAGGGACGGACGATTGAAGGCCGCATCAAGGATCTGATGCAGCTGATTCAGGCCTATCAGAGTGGCGAGCTTAAAGAGCAGAGAGGATAAGGGAACGAATGATGAAACTGATGATTGCCTCGGATATTCACGGCTCAGCTCTTTACTGCCGGGAATTGTTTGAGGCGATGGAACGGGAGGGGGCAGAGCGGCTCCTGCTTCTCGGTGATCTTCTTTATCATGGTCCGAGAAATGATTTGCCGGAGGAATATCAGCCGAAGGAAGTCATAAAGATGCTGAACGGATGGAAAGAACAGATTTTCTGTGTCCGGGGCAACTGTGATACGGAAGTGGACCAGATGGTTCTTGAGTTCCCGATCATGGCTGAATATGCACTGATTCCCTTTGAAAACCGGATGATTTTTGCCACGCATGGTCATCATTTCAATATGCAGCAGCCGCCATCCCTGATGCGTGGGGATATTCTCCTTCACGGGCATACCCATGTGCCGTCCTGGCAGCCTTTTGGCAGGGAGAATCTGTACCTCAATCCCGGTTCCGTTTCGATCCCAAAGAACGGATCCTGGCGTGGGTATATGATGCTGGATGCAAATAGATTCGAATGGAAAACGCTGGCAGGGGAAACCGTTCACACACTGAATCCGGGCGCTGCCGGAAATGAATAAAAGGTGATTTTGACGAATGCAGCGCAGAAAATATGCTGTGTCAGAGGACGGGTTCAGTGGAACTCTTTATGTGGAGGGTCAGCCTGAAACCGGGGTTATTATACTCTCGGATGAGTTTACAGATGCCCCGAATGCAGACGGTATTGCCAGGACGCTGGCCAGATCCGGATTTGCAGCGCTGGCAGTCCGGCTTTGGGGTACAGATGATTTGCCGGTGTATCCGGACCGGATTCCCGCAAACCGGATTGAATCTGCTGTCCGTGTTCTGCGGGTGATCCCTATGGTACGAAAAATCGTTCTGTATGCCTGCTCACTGGGAACAGCCTATGCAGTTCCGGCAGCGGTATGGATTCCGGAGATCAGAGCATGTGCGCTGATTTCACCTCTCTGGTCGGCTTTTGAGGGAATTCTCTCAACTGGTCAGATGTCCGGACACAGTGCTGTGATCTGGAAAGGACAGGAACTTCCTTATGTTCGGGCAGTCCGGTATGCAGGGGCATTTCCCGGATTCCGACAGCTGTTTACCGGTTTTGAGGAACAATGGAAGGAGCCAGGGATTGCCAGAGCAACGGATCTGCATCCAGAGCGGATTCTTTCGCAGGGAAAGCCGCTCCTTATGATGGCCGGGGGAAAGGATGAGTACTGGTCATCCTGGCAGGTGACATCTGCCTATGCCCGCCGGCTTGGTGTATTTGCCCGACAGGGGCTGTTTACTGAGCGGATTTATATGCGGTGCGGACACTGTCTGGGAATTGTCCCGGAATCGCTTTTTCATCTGCCGTTTACAGGTGTCAGAGGATTCTCTGTTTTCCCGGATGCAGTGAAAGAACGCCGCCTTCGGACAATGGAAATGAAAGAAGCACATCTGACAGTTCTTGATTGGCTTACACGGATCTGAACGTCTCCTGTCGTTCAGAGCATTTTCCTTTTTTCAGCTGACATTCAGCAGCAACTTTTTGTCCATCTCTGTCTGAAAACAGGCCTGCAGTCTTGTGAGTCAGACGTAAAAGAGGTATAATGCCGTACAGAGTCGTATCATCTGGAATGTGTGCAATGAAAAGAAAAAGCAGACGGCCGGATACTGTAAGGTCTGAGCTCTTGAAAACGAATTAATTTATGCGAAGAATCGTTCAGAATGTTTTCTTAACCTCAGAAATAAACTCGTGGAGGGAGAAAAGCTAGCCTATGGCCGATAAGAAAAAAGGCAGGTATTATGGAATTTCCCTTCGGATGGTGATACTGGGCATGTTCTGTATCGGAATAGTGATCTCTGTTTTCCTGTCAATCGCCATGAATAATACGACAGAGCGATATAACGATATGGAAAAGGCAACCGAAGAGTATATCGGATGTCAGAATGATGTCTATACCATCTGGGACGTTATCAACGATCTTTCGGAGAGAGCCAGAAATTTCGTTATAACAGGAAGCCCGGAAGAGGTGATTCTTTACTTTAACGAAGTACAGGTGCAGAAATCGAAAGATTTGGCACTTGAATCCATTAAACAGCGGGTAGTGGATGAGCAGACGATGAAACATCTGAATACGGCACTGATCCTGTGCGACCGGATGATGAACGTCCAGTACTATGCTATGCGACTTTCCATTGAGGCGTATGAATATGATGTGGACAAATATCCGGTGCTCCTTCGGGATGTAACAATCAAGGAAGAAGATCTGGAGCTGTCTCATCAGGATCAGAAAATGAAAGCCATCGGAATGCTGTTTAACAAGGATTATACTCTTCTCCAAAACCAGGTGGATATTCGGATCGGTCTTTGCAAGACGGCATTGATTTTTGCGATGGAGAAGAAGCATCAGGAAAGTGCGGACCGTCTTCAGGAGCTTCTCCGCCACCAGCAGCATCTGATCATCGCTATGATGATTACGCTTCTGATGGTTTGTATTTTCGTGTTGGCGCTGGTGATCTATCCGCTGAACCGTCTGATCAGCGGCATTTCTACAGGCATCCGGCAAAATGTACGGGGTGCTTCTGAAATCCGGTTTCTGTCAGATACGTACAATCGGATGCATGAGGAGATGGAGGTTGCCAACAACAAGCTGGGTTATGAGGCCACACATGATGCACTGACAGGGCTGTATAACCGCAGCAGCTATGATGAGATGCGGGTACAGAGTAAAGGAAAAAAGGTGGCTCTGGTCATTGTTGATGTGGATCTGTTCAAGGAAGTGAATGATACTTACGGACATGATGTAGGCGACAAGGTGCTCAAGCGTGTTGCAGACGTTCTTTCGGGTTCATTCAGGGACGCAGACAAGGTTTGCCGCATCGGTGGCGATGAATTCTCCGTCATCATGATGAATGTCAGCTCCTCCATGAAGGAGACACTGGAAAAGAAACTTCATGATGCGGCGGAAAAACTTCGGAAACCGGAAGGAAATGTTCCGGCAGTCACTATCAGTGTGGGGGTTGCGTTCTCGGATCAGATTATCGACAACGAAAATCTGTTTAAGAAAGCTGACCGTGCGCTTTATCAGATCAAAGCAGCCGGACGCGACGGATGCGGTTTTTATTCGCCTGAAACAGATCACTAGAAGGAGGAGAAGAAAAATGCTGAAACGGATTCTGCTGATCGGACTGGTACTCATGCTGGCGGTTTCTGGGGCTTCTGCCACGACAACCCTAATGTGGAACGAAGTGTGCGATGAAACCTATGGGGCAACGGTAGGTGCATATGCTTTTGTTGAGAAACTGAATGAACTTTCCGGCGGTACAATGTCGATTGATCTGTATATCAATGGGATGCTTGGAGGCGAGGATGTTTCGATGAAATCCCTTCAGGAAGGGACGCTGGATATCTTCCGTGGGAACGCTTCCTCACTTATCAATTATGGCGCAGAGGAGATAGCTGCAACAGGCCTGCCATATCTGTTCCAAAATATGGAAGAATTTGAGAAGATGGCTGTCAGCCCTCTGGGACAGGAACTTCTTGAAAGTGTAAATCCGGAAGAATGTCATTTTGTGGCTATAGCCTGGCTGGTTGAGGGTCCAAGGTATCTCTTTATTACGAAAAAAGCGTATGAACGGCTTGGACAGCCGGATCAGTTCACTCTGGAAATGTTCAGAGATCTGACTGTCCGAGTACCGGGACTGGGTATTCTGGGTGACATGACAGAAGCACTTGGCGGACATTCGATTGAAATCCCCTACAATGAACTGAAAATCTCTCTTGAATCCGGAAATATCGATGCTGCAGAGAATGGCATTATTCCATATATCTCCATGGGATTCAGCGAAGCGGCGCCTTATCTGATTCAGGATGCGCATACCTTTGGCTGCGGTGTCCTTCTTGTCAGTGAGTATACATGGAACATGCTGACGGATGAACAGAAAGGCTGGATGCTGGAGGCCGGGAAGACGGCAAGTGATGCCTGCTATGAATACAACATCCGGCAGGAAGAAGCTTTCTTTACCGAGCTGGAATCAAAAGGTGTCAAGCTGATCCCGGTCAAGGATATTGAAAAGTGGCAGAGTGCCTGTCAGCCGATCTATGATGCACAGAATGAAAACATACGGAATCTGGTTGAGCGCATTCGCAGAAATGATTTCTGATCAGGCCGGGAAGAAATGAAATAGAAAAAGCGGCTTCACGGGAGGATTGCTCCTGTGAAGCCGCTTTGTTCTGTTTCATAAAGTTTTGACTGAGTTGCAGCTTGCTGCAGAATTCTCTCTGAGGCAGTTCTTTATTTTCCGGAGGCTTTGCCAAGATAGGCGGCCTTAATGCCGGGATCGTTGAGAAGATCATGACCGGAGCCCTGCATGCCCAGTGAACCGGTTTCCAGAACGAATGCATAATCTGCAATTTTGAGGGCAGCATTGGCATTCTGTTCAACTAGAAGAATGGTAATGCCTTCTTCGTGCAGCGTCTGGATGATGTCAAAGATATTCCGGATAATGATGGGAGCCAGTCCGAGAGAAGGTTCATCCATCATGAGGAGTTTGGGGCGCATCATGAGTGCACGTCCGACAGCCAGCATTTGCTGTTCACCGCCGGAAAGAGTTCCAGCCAGCTGCCAGGAGCGCTCTTTGAGGCGGGGAAAAAGCTGATAGACGTGATCTACATCAGCAGCAATATCATCCTTACGAAGATAAGCGCCGATTCGCAGATTCTCATAGACGGTCAGGTTGGGAAAAACGCGGCGTCCTTCCGGAACCATACAGAGTCCTTCGGAGACAATCTGCTGAGGCTGCTGACCGGAGATGACATTGCCGTCATAGGTGATGGTTCCATTCTTTATAGGAACCAGACCTGAAATGGCTCGAAGCGTGGTGGATTTGCCGGCACCATTGGCACCGATGAGGGTGACAATCTGTCCTTTTTCCACTTCAAAGGAAATGCCCTTGAGTGCTTCGATTCCGCCGTAACTCACTTTGAGATCCATGACTTTGAGAAGACTCACAGGTCATCACCTCCAAGGTAGGCCGCAATCACAGCCTCGTTATTCTGGATTTCGGAAGGGGTTCCCTCGGCAATCTGCTTGCCGAATTCAATGACATAGATCCGATCGGAGATTTCCATGACCAGATTCATATGATGTTCGATAATGAAAATGGTCAGATCAAATTCATCCCGGATTCGCCGGATAAAGGCACCGAGTTCGTCGGTTTCCTGCGGGTTCATGCCTGCTGCCGGTTCATCCAGCAAAAGGAGTTTCGGTCGGGTGGCTAAAGCCCGTACGATTTCAAGGAGGCGCTGCTTGCCGTAGGGGAGAGAGGTTGCAATTTCATCCCGGAGGTCATACAGATCGACCTTGCGCAGCAGGGCATCCGTGTCCTCACGCATCTTTCGTTCCTCTGACGCATTGAGGCGTAGAGTAGCAGTGAAGATATTGCTGGTTTTTCTCAGGTGATGGGCAGTCAGGACGTTCTCAAAAACAGTCATGGAAGAGAAGAGACGAATATTCTGAAAAGTTCTGGCAATGCCCAGTTTGGTGATCTGATCCGGACGGTTTCCCGTGATGTTCTGGCCGAGCAGATTAATTGTGCCGGAAGTAGGGGTATAAACACCGGTTACAGCATTGAACGCAGTCGTTTTTCCCGCACCATTGGGGCCGATCAGGGCTACGATTTCACCGGAATTGATATGCATGGAGAAATTGTCTACAGCGACGACACCGCCGAACTGCATGGTAAGATGATTGATCTTGAGTACAGGATCACTCATGCTTTAATCCCCCTTCCTTTTTTTCGGTCTGTCGGCCGTTTTCGGAACAGGTCAGGCAGTTCTCGGGTTCCCATAATTCCCTGACGGAAAAACAGAACAACGATCATGATGATGACGGAGAAAACCACCAGACGGAAACCGTTGCGAAGCAGTGGAACCTCGAAGTTCCCAATCATGTGTTTCTGATCGAGGAAGCGCAGCCACCATTCTGAACAGGCAACGAACAGGAAAGAGGAAATGCAGGAACCCGTAACGGAGCCGATTCCACCAATGACGACGATGAGCAGAATCTCATAAGTCATTGCAGTAGTAAACGACTTGGCCTGAACCGTTGTCTGGTACATGGCCAGCATGGCACCGCCAACACCGGTAAAGAATGAGGAAATGCAGAAGGCGAGCTGCTTATGGCTGGAGAGACGAATCCCCATGGCCTCAGCGGCGATTTCGTCGTCCTTGATGGCCCGCAGTGCCCGGCCAAAGGTGGAATTGATCAGGAGGACGATCAAAGCGATACAGACGCCGGATATCAGAAGAGGAACCAGAGTAGAGAGATAAATGGTTACCTCACCAGAGGCATTTCGTATGTTGAAATCATTAAACGTCGGAAACAGGCGGAGCATGTTGGAACCGTTGGTCAAAGGTCCGATTTTGTCCCACTGGAAAACGGCGCGGATGATTTCTGCAAAACCAAGGGTGGCAACTGCCAGATAGTCGCTCTTAAGACGCAGGACAGGCAGACCGATGAGGAAGGCAAAGAAGGCAGCTACCAGTCCGGCCAGAATCATGGCAATAAAAACAGGAAGCGTTGTCTGGACAATACCGCCGTTATAGTACTGATAGACACTGGCGCGCTGTGCCAGTGGAATAGTGAATATGGCATAGACGTAGGCACCAATCAGCATGAATCCGGCCTGTCCTAAAGAAAAGATGCCGGTGAAGCCGTTCAGAAGGTTCATGGAGACGGCAACCAGAGCATAGGTGGCGCCTTTCTTGAGAACGGTGAAAAGCATAGAAGTGGAGGGGATTGTCTGTTCAGCGATAAAAACGGCGACGTAGAAAACCAGAACAATGACGGCGCTCAGAATCTGTTCCTTTGAGAGCGTTTTCTTTTGTGTGGTATTGCTCATAAGAACCTCCTTACACCTTGTCCGTTGTCTTCTCACCGAACAGACCGGTCGGCTTGACGGCCAGTATGATGATGAGCAGGGCAAAAGTAAATGCGTCAGAGAATGTGGCCAGACCAAGCGGCTTGGCGATCAGACCTGCCCTGAAAAGGATGATGTCAAGGCCTTTGATGATGTTTTCGGCAATACCGATGATAAATGCGCCGATTACAGCGCCCGGAATGCTGCCGATTCCGCCGAATACAGCGGCTACAAAGGCTTTAAGACCCGGCATGGCACCGGATGTCTGGATAACGGTGGTATAATTGGAAAAGTATAGAAGGGAACCGACACCGGCCAGGAAAGAGCCAATCACGAAGGTGACGGAAATGACCCGGTTGATGTTGATGCCCATTAACTGCGACGTTTCAAAGTCCTTGGACACGGCACGCATGGCCATACCAATTTTGGTATGATTGATAAGCTGCACGAGTCCGACGACCAGAGCAATAGTCAGAAACGGTGTGAATACGGTTACGACTTTGGTTGTTGCGGAACCGATGGTAACGGAACCGGAGATCCATGGAATAGTGGGATAGAGCTGGTTCAGACCGCCAGTAATATATAGAACCAGGTTCTGCAGGGTGTAGGAAACGCCGATAGCGCTGATCATGACACTCATCCGGGGAGCCTGCCGAAGCGGCTTGTATGCAATTCGTTCAATCAGATAGCCAAGCAGGGAAGTCAGGAGCAGGACAAGAGGAATGGAAATAAACAGCGGCAGACCGCTGGCAGAGATATATACCATCAGGATGCCGGCAACCATGAACACGTCACCGTGTGCGAAGTTAATGAGGCGTAGAATGCCGTAAACCATGGTATAGCCGATGGCGATCAGGGCATACTGTCCGCCTACGGAAATACCGGAGAGCAGATAGGGGAAAACTGTATTCCACACGGGGTAAACACGCCCTTTCGTTTAAGATAGGGAATCAAGGTAGAAAAGCGCGGCGGGGCAAATGTGCCTCCGCCGCGGAACTGTTTATCAGAGAGGCGGGTGATTAATCTACCGTCTGCTCAGCAATGAACTTCCAGTCGCCGGTAGTCGTATCAACCGATTTGATGAATGCGGAGTTACGGACCGCATCACCGGTCGCATCAAAGGTGATCTGGCCGGAAACTCCATTCAGGGTAACTGAGGGCAGAGCAGCCATAACGGCGGCGCCTTCCGTGGAACCTGCGGCCTTGAGTGCCTCAATAGCCGTATAGTAGGCATCATAACCCATAACGCTGACAGCGGAGATCATGTCGTTGCCGCCGTTGTTGGTCAGGGCTTCGGAGTCACTGTTCAGCCATGCCTTGAATCCCTCTTCGAAGGTCGGGTTGGCACCTTCCTGATAGAAGGTGGAGATGGTGATGTTCACGTTCTTGCCGCGGGCAGCATTGACAACGACGTTGGAGTCGAGCGTATCGCCGCCGAGAATCGGGAAGGTGACATTCTGACCGGCAGCCTGCTCAATAATCTGAGTGGAGTAAGCGATGGAAACCGGGCAGAAGAAGACATCGGCAGAATACATGGCTGCATTGGTCAGGTAAGAGGTGAAGTCAGAGGTGCCGGTGGGGAAGGTATCGGAGATGACCTGTCCGCCGAGAGCCTCGAAGGTCTCCTGGAAGTAGTGAGCCAGACCAACATCGTAGTCATTGCCCAGTTCGGCCAGAACGTAGGCAACCTTGGCACCCAGTTCCTTGTATGCATAGGTAGCCATGACAGTGCCCTGGAAGGGATCCAGGAAGCAGATGCGGAAGTAGTGGCTGTTGCCGGCTGTTACCTGAGGATTGGTGCAGGTTGCGCCGATAGCCGGGATCTTCGCTTCTTCAAAGTACTTGCTGCCTGCGATGGAAACGCCGGAGCCATAGGAACCGAGGACGACGGAGACACCGCTTGACACCAGCTGCTGAGCAGCAGAGGGAGCCTTATCCGTAGAGGAACCATTGTCGGCATAAACCAGCTCAACATTGTATGTCTGGCCGCCGATTTCAACAGTCGGGCATTCCTTGTTTGCATACTGCATACCAAGAATTTCCTGTTTGCCGCCAGCACCGCTGTCGCCGCTTGCCGGCTCAAATACACCGATCTTGACGGTTCCGTCTGCCAGAACACAGGCCGGAATCAGAAGAGCGAGACAAAGGACTGCGAGTAAAAGTTTTTTCATAGAACAATCGCTCCTTTATAAAGAATGATGGAATTATAACACTGAAAAAGCAAATCTGCAAGAAGAGCATTTGAAAAATGCAGAAGTATTTCATAAAATATCATTAATATCCTCTTTTTTTCAGGATTTCAGAACAGTTAAATGCAAGAAAAGAAACATGATAAAAAAAGACCGACAGAATCGGTCTTTTGTGTTGGATCGGCTCAGGCGATACAGAGCTTTTCGGCCAGCAGGTCGACAGCATGCGATACACTTCCGGAATCATCGGTGGTTTCTCTGCGGATATCGTGCATGATAAAATGCCGGCAGGCGTCGTCCCAGCGCGAAATATGGAAGTAAACATCACTGATATCCTCAGGATTAGAACGGATTTCTGCCAGAAAGGCCTGAATTAAGACGTTGTACTCATTTCCGCGGGATGCGTTTCGAGTGTTCATCAGTCTCGTCAAATCCTGTCTGTTCTTCATGTGAATGCGCCTCCTGAATACGACAATTGAAATGGATAAGGGTAATATACATTTATTTTAAGGAAATTTCAACAGTTTTATGAAAAAATCTTTTAAAAAATAAGTCTACTCACAAAAAATAATATGTAAAAACGCAGTGATACAAACACGTGTTCATAGCGGTTTCGCCTAAAATACGAAATGCGCTTTGAAATGAACCTTCTGAGGTTCTGACGAGAACCGAACACTGATGATAAACTTGCTTTGGACATACTGAACAGATCTGTACACTATGTCTGAAGCGGATGTTCGTGTTTTTTTATACTGTGATCTATTGCGGGAACATACGGAATATGCTATACTTCATACAGCTATGAAAGGCGGACGGGTTTCCGTTAATGAGAGGAGTGGACATTTTGGGTAAATTTGAAATAAAAAAAGTTCCCAGCGGCATAAAGTTTGATCTGAAGGCAGGTAATGGTGAGGTCATTCTTTCCTCTGAGGTCTACAAGTCTAAAGCGAGCTGCAAAGCAGGTATTGCCAGTATTATTAAGAATTCTGCAGGTGAGATCGAAGATCAGACGGTTGAGTCTCCCGTGAAGCAGAAACATCCGAAATTTGAACTGTATCAGGACAAGAAGGGCGAATACCGCTTCCGTCTGAAAGCAACGAATGGTCAGATTATCGGCGTTTCTGAGGGATATACAACGAAGAAAGCCTGTGAGAATGGCATTGCGAGTGTCAAGAAAAACGCTAAGGATGCAGAAACCATCGAATCTGACAACTAATTAGAAACTTGTATTCCTGCCGCCAGCAAACTGCTGACGGCTTTTTTTGAGGAGCGTCTATGAGAAACTCAGTACTGAGTACCTATATTGGTGACCGAAGCTTTTACAGGCGCCTGATGAGCATTGCAATGCCGGTGATGCTTCAGAATGGAATCACGAATTTTGTTTCACTGCTGGACAATATTATGGTCGGAGCTGTGGGAACAGAGCAGATGACTGGTGTATCCATTGTCGGTCAGCTGCTGTTTGTTTTCTATCTGTGTATTTTCGGCGGCCTTTCCGGAGCAGGAATCTTTACCTCTCAGTATTACGGACGTTCTGACCTGGAAGGTGTACGCAGTACATTTCGTTTCAAACTCTGGCTGGGTCTGATCCTCTTTGCTGCAGGTATCGGTGTTTTTCTCCTGTGGGGAGATAACCTGATTGCCCTTTTTCTGCACGATGGAGGTGAGACGGGAAATATTGCCGCAACTGCCGAATATGGCAGGAATTATCTGAGAATGATGCTGTTCGGACTTCTGCCTTTTGCCGTTCAGCAGGTCTATTCCACCACTCTGCGGGAAACGGGTGAGACGCTTCTTCCAATGAAGGCGGGCATTATTGCCATCTTTGTCAATCTGATATTCAACTATATCCTGATTTTCGGCCACTTTGGTGCGCCTGCACTGGGCTGTGTCGGTGCAGCGCTGGCGACGGTTCTTTCCCGGTATGTGGAGTGTCTGATTGTTGTTATCTGGTCACACCGGCATACAGATCGGGTTCCGTTTTTTTATGGTATATACAGGCGGCTTTCTGTTCCGCTTAATCTTGCCCGTCAGATTACGTTCAAAGGGCTTCCGCTGCTGATCAACGAGGCGTTATGGTCATCCGGAATGGCGGCAGTCACGCAGTGTTATTCCACTTTCGGACTGGCAGTTGTGGCAGGACTTAATATTGCGACAACCGTTTCCAATCTCTTTTCAGTCATATGGATGGCTATGGGAACAGCAGTTTCCATTATTGTTGGACAGCAGCTGGGGGCTAATGCTTTTGAGGAAGCGAAGGCATCTGTACGGAAGATTATGCTGTTTTCTGTTGCTTCCTCTGCAGCAGTTGCCGTCGTAGTCATTCTTCTGGCACCATTGTTTCCGGAACTATACAATACGACAGAGGAAGTCAAGAGGCTTGCTGTTGGTTTTCTTTGCATCTCAATGGCTGCATCGCCTGTTCATGCATTTGCCAATGCAGCTTATTTTACACTTCGTTCCGGAGGAAAAACCTGGATTACATTTGCCTTTGACAGCCTTTACCTGTGGATTCTCCGGATTCCGGTAGTTCGTGCACTGATCACATTTACTCCACTTCCAATTATGGCAGTATTTGTAGTCAGTAATCTGATTGACGTTTTTAAATGCATACTTGGATATATCCTCCTTAAACGGGGAACCTGGGTACATAATATTGTTGAATCCATCTGATCACGGATGAGTATAAAAGGATTGACTGTTTGTTT
>CACXHF010000177.1 GCA_902767305.1 uncultured Eubacteriales bacterium | reverse complement strand
GCGGAACAGAATCAGGTAGTCTGTTTTCCGGACAGACCGGAAGGAATTGTGACAGCTGAGACAATACGGCAAAGGAGAGGTAAAAATGTACAAAAACGTTGGCGGAAAACTCAAAGGGATTGCAACAATACTCTGTATCCTTGGAATCGCTGCCAGTGTAATCGGAGGAATCATATTTCTGTTCGTGTCACGGTTTCGGGTGATACCGATGTTTTTCGTTATTGTCATCACAGGATCTCTTGCTTCGTGGCTGGGATCCATTGCACTGTATGCTTATGGAGAACTGATTGAGTCCAACAGCCAGACAAGAGATTACATGAAGAAGACGATGCTTTTAATTGAAAAAATGGCAAAGAATCAGGGCAGTGCTGCGGCTGTGAGCGAGGACACCGGTTCGGTCAAGGTGCGTCCGAGTGACAAATCCCAAAAGAAGCCTGCGGATGGATATCAGAAGCCTGCGGCAGGCAGTGCGTTCTCCGATCCGGGACTGAACAGCTTTTTTGCTGAGGGACAAGGCGCGCAGTCGGCCGGCGAACTGCTGGATCTGTGGCACAGTCTCGGGCTGGGGGAGAAGCCTTATGCTGATGCGGTTGAAGAGTACCTGACCTATATGGAAAAACAGGAATTAACCGGAAAAGAGGCTGTTCTCGATCAGCTGAAATGGATTGAACAGACCATACTGGAGGCTGAAGCGAACAGCGAAAAACAGGAACAGACGGTGCAGACGATGCCGCAGCAGCCCAGAACCTCCGGCAGACGCAGAGGTTCCAGATAAACAGCAGCAGATCATTCAGTGGAGGACAGGAATTTGCGAATTATCGATACACACGTGCACATTGTTGCAGCAATTGCAGGAACCGGTGAAGAGGGAGAACTTCGGGCAGTCGGTGACGGAAGCGGAAGAGCCAGGTATGCGACCGGGTCGGTGATTCAGCTGATCCCGGAGTGCTTTGGTGCGGACTGTGTGTCCGCGGAGGACCTGATCCGGGAGATGGACCGGAATGAGGTTGAGAAGGCGGTTCTTCTTCAGGGAAACTATTACGGCTTTCAGAACCTGGCCACATGGGACGCCATGCAGAAATATCCGGACCGTCTCGGCGGTGCGGCAATGTATGACCCGTATGCTGCCGGCATGAAACGGGTGCGGGCACATCTGTTTGAGGAGCTCGGCTTCAGGGCGGTCAAGTTTGAACTGAGCATCGGCTCCGGCCTGACCGGGCTGCATCCCGCCCTGCGCCTGGATGATGAGGTGATGACGGAGGCGGTTCAGTACGCGGCCGGGCAGGGACAGATCATCATTCTGGATATCGGAAAGTTTGGAAGTCCGAGCTGGCAGGTGGAAGCGGCGCGCAGTCTGGTCGTGTCGCATCCGGAGGCACGCTTTGTGTTCTGCCATCTCCTGGCGCCGAACGGGAAAACCGGGGATGAGGCACAGTGGCGGCAGGCGCTGGAACGCCTGGCTCTGCCGAATGTCTTTATGGATATCTCAAGCCTGACGCACAACATCCGTCCTGACCCGAAACCGTACCACAAGACCGCGCAATATCTTGAAATGTCTGCCGGAATTCTCGGGGCAGACAGACTGCTTTTCGGAACGGATTATCCTTCCGTCCTGAAAGAATACCGTTATGAGGAATGTGTGAACATGGTGCTCGGTGCCGCCTTTACGGAACAGGAAAAGGAAGCGATTCTGTACGGAAATGCGAACCGCCTGTTTTTCGGAGGACAATAACGGAGGAAGGAATCCTGCAGAGAAAAAAGGAGAGACCCCTTACAGAGGGTCTCTCCTTTTTTAAACCGGTCAGGCATCTCGGTACTGGCTGCGAATGCGTTGAATTTCGGGATAGGCAGACTGGAAAGCCTCAACGACGCGGGAATCGAACTGTGTGCCGCTGCCCCTGACAATTTCCTGAAGTGCCCTTTCCGCATCCCAGGCCTCCTTGTAACTGCGGCGGCTGGTCAGGGCGTCGTACACGTCGGCCACCGCAACAATCCGGCCTTCCATGCTGATCCCGTCGCCTTTCAGGCCGGCGGGATAGCCCCGGCCATCCGGCCGTTCATGGTGCTCCAGTGCGATGGTCCGGGCCAGTCCGAGAATATCCCCTTCCACATGTTCAAGGAGCTGTCCGCCGTATGTGGTATGCGTTTTGATGATCCGGAATTCCTCGTCGGTCAGTTTTCCCGGCTTATCCAGAATTTCGGCGGGAATGATGAGCTTGCCGATATCGTGCATGGTGGAGGCAAGCCCGAGTTTTTCCACCTCATCCGGAGAGAAGCCCAGTTCGCGCGCCAGCACTTTCGTGTATTCGGCAACGCGGCGGATATGTCCGCCGGTCTGTCCGGACTTGTTCTCCGTGATTTCAGCAAAAGAGACGATCATCTCCCCCTGAATACGGGAGGTTTCATCCGCTTTTTCCTGAATCATAGCCCCGTACTCCACCAGATACGAGAAGAGATAGACCGTCAGGAACAGAAGGATGCCGACAACCGGATTGTACAGCAGCATCAGCAGAATGAAGAAGGAGTATTTCCGGATGGAGGAGGCGGTTTTATAGGAAAAAGGCTTTTCGGCCAGAATCAGGCGAAGCAGCATCTTTCGGAAAAGCGCGGTAAAAAAGGTCAGCAGGCTAAACGTGACGGCAGAGACCGTGCAGCCGATGGCTGCCGCAAACCGGGTCTCCATCTGCGAGATGCCTGTGGTGGCACTCAGCAGGCGGTAGAGGGAGTTCTGCTCAAAAAAGCCGCTCAGCCGGGAAATCAGATCCGGAAAGAAAAGAACCGCGCAGGCGGCAAGGAAACTGATGCCTGCAATGAGGGCGAAAATGAATCCGCCAATGGTGCAGACCAGGCTCAGGGTTTTCCCGAGCCGGCGGATTTTTGTCTTTGTATCGGTCAGTTCAGACATGGGAAACCTCACTGGAAAAAAGTTCATAGGTCAGTTCCTGCCGTTCCTCTTCGGGGGAGGAGCGGTTGTAACGGCCGCCGGTCAGGGAATAAAAATGCATGCCGAGCTTTTCCATAAGTGAGCGGGAGGCAGTGTTTTCGCTGTCGCACATGGCAATGAAGCGGCAGATGCCCAGCTGATCCCGGGCAAATTCCATCAGGGCACGGGCTGCCTCGAGGGCAATCCCCCGGCGGGCATAGCACCGGTTGACGATCCAGGCGAGCTCGGCGGTCCGCCGGTCCTCTCCCAACATATACAGCGTCAGGCCGCCCACATGCACCTGATCCAGGAGAATCACGAATTCGTAATAGGCAGGTGCTTCCTTTTCCCATTCCGCCGCGGCTTTCCGGAGGTAATCCGCGGCTTCCTCGCGGGATGCAAAGGGGAGCAGGAACATGAGCTTCGTCGTTTCCGGATCCCCGGCATAGGCAAAGGTGCTTTCCAGATAGGCGGGACCGGTCGGCTGCAGGACCAGACGGGGTGTGGTGATCTTCATAAACAAACCCTTTCGGCTATATGCACTTGGCAGATGTGCAGGACAGAGAAATGGCGTCCGGTGCACGGCAAGTCCGTGCACCGGAGAGAGATTATACACGTCCAAATAGCACAGGTCAATTACAGGTACTGTGTGCGGTCCTCGCCCTTTGTATAGCGCAGCGTAAAACGGTCCAGCGTCAGGCAGAGGCTCTCCGGGTCATATGACGGGCACAGCGCGTCGACATAGGCTTCAAAGGCGTCCATGGATGGGAATTCGCGGCCGGCACACAGACACAGACAGGCAACGTTCCGGCCGTAGATCCGCTGTTCGCAGTGCATATTCTCGCCGGTCCAGGGAACCAGGGGCACGGAGGACCAGAATGCGGCATAGCCCGTTTCCCGTCGGGCAATGAGCCAGCTGCCGGTCCGGCGGAATTCATCAAAGCGGCACTCGGGGAAATAGAGATGCACAAACGGCACCGGATGGCTCTCGGGAATGCAGTAGATCATGCCGATCAGGTTCTTTTCCTGACGCAGGGCGGGGAAAACACCGTTTCCGTGCCAGTAACCGGGGCGCAGGTCGCCCCCTTCCGAAAAGGAACCGGGGTGATTGACAAACAGAATCGCCGCCCCGTCCAGTGCGGCGGTCCAGAGGTGCTGCTGGTAGCCGTACACGCCGGGGTTAAAGAAGGTCGTGCCGTGGAAGCATTCGTTGTATCCCTTGACAAAATCGTGTGAGCCAACATCCGTACCGGGCACGAGGGCGGCGTTTTCCCACCGGCGGACAGGTTCACCCGGGCACTGAACCGAGGTCAGGCAGTAGTCCTGCTGCTTCTCAAGCACGATGCGGGCATTGCCGGTGGAATAGACCGTGGAAAGAACGGCGGACATCTGCTCTTTCAGGTGGACCGGGACACGGTAGGCTGAGGTTGCCAGGAAGGCCAGCCATCCCTCTCCGTAACTGTACGGCTGCGAGGGATCCAGCAGGTTCATGAGGGCCATGGCACCGGCGTCAAACGGATAGAGGACGCCGCGGTAGACCCGTCCCTGCGGAGCGATGATGCCGCCGCGGAACGTGTGCATGGCCAGCATTTCAAGCATCCGGTCAGTGATCCGGGCTGCCCGTACGGACATTTCCGGCGGCGTATAATCGATGACGTTCAGCAGGGCGGCAAAGGTGACGCAGGTGTAGACGGTAGAGTTGAATTCCTCAAAACCATAGGTTTCCACATCCTGAAGCCAGTCCAGAATCCGGTCCCTGCCCCAGGCGTACAGTTCACGGCCCGTTTTGCCGGCCAGCGGAAATTCCGCGTCCGGGAACAGTTCCCCGGCATTCATGGCGCTGATGTAGAACATCAGGCAGTGGTTTTCCGACCAGAAGCACATGCCGTCAAAGCCGTCCTGATCCATCCAGTAGCGGAAGCCGGTGAGCACCTCGCGGACCCGGTCCATTTCCGCGTCCGTTACATCATAGTTGCGCAGATACCGGATGAGGCCGCAGAGCAGAAAATCGGCGCAGTCCACCCGCTGTTCAATCAGGGAAAGGGTTTCCATCAGGAGATCACGGTCGTGCGCGGTCTGCGTGCCCGTGTATGCCCGCGCCAGCATGTTGGCAATGGGAAAGCCGAACGTATCGCTCCTGGTGAGGCTCTCCACCGCGGCAATCCGGTGGTAGATCAGGTCCAGATTTTCCTCAAAGGACGGAACGGGACGAACCAGGGCTGGCCGGATCCTGTCCGTGCGTTCAAAGGTCCGGCTGAGCACGGCATCCCCTGCCGGAACATCCAGACGAATGCAGATCTCCGCATCACTGAGCGGGTACCGCCCGTGT
>CACXHF010000176.1 GCA_902767305.1 uncultured Eubacteriales bacterium | reverse complement strand
GCAGAGAAGGGGAATGCAGATGCCCAGTATGCAGTGGGCGATATGTATGAAGAAGGTCTTGGAATAAAGAAAAACTATGTTGAAGCCATAGCGTGGTATCGTAGAAGTGCAGAAAAAAGGAATATGAATGCCCAATATGCCTTAGGAAATATGTACCGAAATGGACATAGCGTGAAACAGGACCTGAATAAAGCAGTAGAATGGTATCAAAAAGCTGCTGATCAGGGACACGTTTTAGCACAATCTGCTTTGTTGGCAATCAAAAGAGAATAAAATAATAAAAACAATAAACAGCAGGGAAAATAACTGACATGACAGAGAGGATACTTGGTAGATGCCGGTGTTGAGGGTTAGGTATCTTTTATGACAGCGGTGAAAGCTAAGAAGAACTTTATTTCAGTATGGTCTGCGAAGAAGTATAAATCAGCCGGCAGGAAGGATCAAATGCCGTTTCGCTTACCCGTTTCACAGATGTAGGCAGATAAATACATTTTAGTTGAGGACAGTGAACAAAAGCCTGGGAATCAATTTCCCGGATACCATCCTCCAGTGTAACGGTTTCGAGATGCTCACATCCGGAAAAGCATAATACAGGGATTTTGTCTACATTGCCGGGAATCCGAATGGATTTCAGTCCGCTTGATGAAAAGGCGCCTGTTCCGAGACGTGAAAGATTCGGCGGCAGTTGAATTGAAGTCATTTTTTCACAACCCCGGAATGCCCGGTCCAATATATCCGAGATAGTATCCGGCAGGATAATACTGTTCAGTTCACTGTTTTCAAACGCATGATCCGCAATATAAGTAACAGGCTTATTCTTCCACCGAGGAAGGATATGGACAGTACCTGTGGTATCCGGTATATATCGGGCGACCCCGGCGATCTGTCCCCGGCATTCATAACGGATCTGGCTGGGATCGTAGACAGTGTCAGGCACAGTAACCGGAGCAACTGCTGTTTTCGGTGTTGATTGAATAATCTGGCCGCAGGCCGGGCAAGTGATTTCACTGTCAGTTTCCTGTGGCGGGATATGATCATACCCACAATGAGGACACTTAACCGGCATATCCTGAAAAGAATCAGAGAGTACTCGAATTGTTCCTTTTCGCAGCACGGTTTTCAGGTTTACCAGGCAGCAACCGGCTTTTTTATTTTCTTTCAACCATTCAAATGCGTGTTTCAGCGAGTCTGAAAAGGATAACTGCTGTAGGGAACAAACATCTGTCATCTCCGGCAGAATTAATTGGTGCTGTAGAATCATATCCCGGATCTGCTCCGGATTCTCCATTGTTTCAAAAACCGGGAGCAGATTGGAGGAAAAACACCCGGCAGTCGCATGATTACCGTACAGAAGCAACACCGGAGACAGGCCGCGAATCATCAGAAGCGAAGCCATCATCAAACTCAGTTCCATGCAACTGCCGCCATTCTGCAGTATGTAATGATAACCGGAAATCAGCTGAAAATCCGGATGCGGTGTAGATGGGACAGGCTGATACATCAGATTCCGGCGGAGCAATCCTTCATATATAGCTTGTGTACACAGTTCCGGAGAATCATTATTAAGTTTTTCACATGCCTCTGACGCAAATCTGCGCAACTCTTCATCGTTCATCTTAACCCAGGATGCCAGATACGTTGCATGGGCAAAGTCTGTCGGTACCCAAGAGGAAGACATAATATTCAATGCAAAAGGAATTGTAACCTCACCTGTCCCACCATAAATACTTTTGCTCGCTGAATATGAGATTCTCAATTCTCCATCGTATTTTCCCGGCAGCAGAGTTGTTGGAAGCAAAAGATCCGAATGAGTCTTGCCTTTATGTGTGTTGTTGTAATAATCATTTACATGGACGTCCCGGATAACGATACTGTTTTTAACTTTAATTCCATTGATATCAGCCGAAATATTGATCCAGTCTCTTTCACAGCCCCGGACGTTTCTTACACTTAGCGAACGCAGAAGATGTGCTTCTCCGCTAAGCACTTCAGCAATCGACAGTATGGGGTGAACAACAAAATCAACCTCAAATACGCCGATTCGCATAGCTTACTCCTCCTCAAAAGTAATCAGCAGTGAACAGCTTCCTGCTACAGGCAGAG
>CACXHF010000175.1 GCA_902767305.1 uncultured Eubacteriales bacterium | reverse complement strand
TCTATGTAGCAGATGATTATGCTGCAATCTGCGAACATCACGGAGATGTGAACGAGGCGGAATTTGTCCGGACAGAAAAACAGCGGATGACGGAGTGCATAGAGCAGTTCGGCTGGGATGGCGAATGGTTCCTGAGGGCTTATGATGCCAATGGTGACAAGGTCGGGTCTCATGAGAACGAGGAAGGAAAGATCTTTATTGAGCCCCAGGGCATGTGTACCATGGCCGGTGTAGGCCGTGAAAGCGGGATGGCAGAAAAAGCATTACAGTCCACCTGCCGGTATCTGCTGTTTGAGCATGGTATCATGATCAACTGGCCGAGCTATTCAAAGTACTATCTGAACCTGGGTGAGGTTTCTTCCTATGTTCCGGGCTATAAGGAGAACGGTTCAGTCTTCTGTCACAACAATCCCTGGATCATCATTGGGGAAACTGTGCTGGGCCACGGCGACACTGCTTTCGACCTTTACAGGCGGATTGCACCGGCGTATATTGAGGACCAGAAACTGCACAGGACCGAACCCTACGTATACAGCCAGACCATCAACGGCAGAGACAGCTTCCGCCCGGGTGAGGCCAGAAACAGCTGGCTGACCGGTACCGCAGCCTGGAACTTCTTTGCGGTCAGTCAGAGCATCCTGGGAATTAAACCGCAGTTTGATGGACTTATGATTGATCCATGCCTCCCGGCGGAATTGGATAATGTCAGTGTTACACGTATGTTCCGGGGAAAGCGGTACGAAATCGAAATTGAAAACCGGGCTGGTGGTGAAAAAGGAAACGTCACAGTATATGTAAATGACCGGAAAATCGACGGTCAGACGATTACCGTATCTGATGCGGATTCCGATATTGTCCGTGTGCGGGCTGTTGTTGACTCAGTAAGTGCCAGCCCGAAGGAAGCGTAAAGCGACGTTTTCCAGGTGTTATTCAGAAAAAAGGGTCATGCATGGCATGACCTTTTTTTCGAATTCTGACTTGAGCCGTTTTGTTAGGATTGACAGAGAGTTTTGAGAATGTTAGAATAAATTCGAAGTTTCCGTTGCTGTCATCTAGTAAGCGGAAAAAATAATAATAAGGAAGGGATTATACAATGAAGAAGTTTATCACCGTCCTGCTCTCGCTCGTACTTGTTTGCAGCCTGGCTGTTGCTTTTGCCGATTATCCGGACAAGGGCATCACGGCAATCAATCCCTGGGGTGCCGGCGGCGGAACTGATAACTGCCTCCGCGCTTTCTGCTCAGCTCTCGAGAAACAGCTGGGCGTTACCATCACTGTGGATAACCGTACCGGTGCCAGTGGCGTTATCGGCCACGAAGCTATTGCTGATGCTGATCCGGATGGATACACCATTGGCATGATTACATGGGAACTTGCTTCCTATGCGCCGCAGGATATGTCCGAATATACCTATGAGAAATACATTCCTCTTTGCCGTGTCAATACCGATGCTGCTGCGATTACGGTTAATGCTGCATGGGCAAAGGAAAACAATGTTACCGATCTGGCTACCTTCATCGATTACTGCAAGGCTCATCCGGGCGAGGTAACCATGGGTGGTTCCTCCGCAGGTTCCGTATGGCATGTTGCCGGCGGTTATCTGATGAATGCGGCCGGTATCGAAATCAAGATGATCACCTATTCTGATGGTGCCGCTCCTGCTGTTAAGGCAGCTGCTCAGAACGAGATTACCGGTGTAACTGTTTCTGCTGCAGAAGCCCGTTCTTTTGTAGAGTCCGGTGATCTGCTCATGCTGGGTGTTATGGATCCCGTTCGCAATCCTCTTTTCCCCGACGTTCCGACCTGTGCTGAGCAGGGCTTTGAGTGCTACTATGCAACGCAGCGCGGCATGGCTGTCCCGCTGGGCGTAGATGCAGCGATCGTTGAGAAACTTGAAGCAGCCTGTGCTGCCGCTATTGAGGATCCGGAATTTGTTGAGGCAATGGCAAAACTTGGACAGAAGATTGACTACCTGAATGGTCCTGACTATGGTGCATATCTTGCTCAGGCTGCAGTTGATGTTCCTGCCGCGATGGTTACCGTTGGCCTGATCGAGGAGTAATTTAAGCCAAGATACTTTTAAAGGCAGGCGCAATGCCTGCCTTTTTCTGACTTAGATAATAAAGGAAGTGTTTTCGATTGGAAATCAAAAAAACACAGACTAAAGCATTTTCAAATCTGATTGTTTCAGCCTTGCTGATCGTTTTCGAAATCTGGGCCTGGATTCAGTCGAACGCGATCAAAACTGCAAAGAGTGCGACCGTCCAGCCAGCAACATTTCCCAGAATTATGATCATAGGCATGGGAGTATTTACAGCGATCCTGTTCATTCAGTCGATTATTAAACTGATTGGAATGAAAGCGGGAGATCCACTGGCACAGAAAGCAGAATCGATGAACGTGTTTAAAGACAGGGGGACGCTTGCGGCTCTGTTTGTCATAGCTTTGTGTGCGCTGTATGTCTATCTGTTTAAAAATGTCGGCTATGTTGTTGTGAGCTTCTTCCTCTGCGCCATAATTATGTGGCTGATCGGACTCAGAAGTCCTGCAAAACTGCTGTCAATCTCGATACTGGTGCCGCTTGGAATGTGGTTTGTCTTCTACAAGTTCCTGACGGTAAATATCCCGATGGGTATTCTCCAGCCTCTTCGTGACCTTGTAGATAAGATTTAAGAAAGGAGACAGAGATATATGGATTGGAATTTACTGTTTTCCAGTTATGCGAATGTATTTCTGGATCCGACAACCTTGCTTATGACACTGCTCGGTGCGGCAGGCGGCGTTCTGCTTGGCGCAATTCCGGGCATGACTGCAACGATGGGTGTTGCCCTGCTGATTCCGTTTTCCTTTGGAATGGACCTGATTCCGTCTATTGGTCTGCTGCTTGGTATCTACTGCGGTGGTATGTACGGCGGATCAATCAGCGCGATCCTGATACATGCACCCGGAACGCCATCTGCCGCGGCAACGCTGCTGGATGGGTATCCGATGGCGCAGAAAGGTGAGGCCGGACGTGCTCTTTCAGTGGCTATGTTCTCCTCTTTCTGCGGAGGTGTAATCGGTGCACTGATCATGACATTCCTTTCCCCGCTGGTCGCAAAAGTAGCAATGAAATTTACATCGGCTGAGATGCTGATGCTGGCTGTTTTTGGACTCTCGGTCATTATTTCCATTTCAGGAAAATCTATTGCAAAGGGTCTGATTTCCGCTTTCTTCGGCATGCTTCTGTGTACCATCGGCCTTGATCCGACCTATTCAAAGCAGCGTTTCACATTTGGTGTTACAAGCCTGAAGGGCGGCCTCAGCTTTATCCCGGTACTTATCGGTTTGTTTGCTGTGGCTGAGGTAATCGCGGGTGTTGAACGGATTATTGCAGGCCGGGAAAGTGCTCAGGCAAAATCCAAAGAGAAGATTACGCGTGTTCTGCCGGATATTCATACGATTAAGATGATCTTTTCAAACATTCTGAGCGGCGGAATTATAGGTACTTTCATCGGTGCTATTCCCGGTGCCGGCGGAGATATTGCGGTATTTGTCTCGTATGCATTTAACAAGGGCATCAGCAAGCACCCGGAAAAGTGGGGGACAGGCATTCCAAACGGAGTGGCATCCACGGAATCCGCAAACAATGGCTGTTCCGGCGGTGCAATGATTCCGCTTCTGTCACTGGGTGTTCCGGGTGATTCCGTTACGGCAATTCTGCTTGGTGCATTTATTATGAAAGGCATTCAGCCCGGACCAATGATGTACGTTTCCGAACTGCCGACGGTTTATAAGGTATTTGCGGCATTGATGCTGGCTAACCTGGCGATGCTGCTGGTCGGGTGTGCAGGAGTACGTATTTTTGCAAAGATTGTTTCCCTTGAAAAACGGATGCTGTATCCGATCATCCTGATCGTGTCTCTGCTTGGTGCTTTCTCGATCAACAAGAACGTGTTTGATATCGGCGTCTGTGTATTTTTTGGTGTGATCGGCTGGCTGATGAACAAGTACGAATTCCCGCTTTCACCCATTCTCCTTGCATTGATTCTCGGACCCATGTGTGAGCAGAACTTCGTTCGTTTCATGGATCTCAATCAGGGCAACTTCGGCGAGATTATTCATTATCCGATAGCGATCGGCTTCTTCGTTGTCGCAGTTGGCGTGGTTATTTTCTCCCTCATTAATCAGAAAAAGATTAACGAGCGTGAAGCGGCGAATGCTGCCGGTTTTGTACAGGAGTAAATCCATTCAAAAGACAGAGGGGCAGTGCGGTGCACTGCTCTTTTATCAATCACCTGCATGAAGGTGTAGTATCCACAGTCTGCCAGATTGAGCAATCGAAAGCAAAGATGAGCGAAATATGGAACACAAGTATGGATAATGAGGGCTTGATATGCACGCAAAACAAAAAATTCTCGATTTCATTGAAGAAATCCGTCCGTTAAACCTTCATGGTTTTGAAATACGGCAGGATGGTGAACGCATTCTTTCTGCCAGTGCGGCCCCTTTTGACAATGACGTGCCGCACCGTCTTTATTCCGTCAGCAAAAGTGTTGTATCACTTGCAGTGGGGATACTCGTTTCGGAGGAAAAACTTCACCTTTCGGATCGGGTTGCATCTTTTTTTCCGGAAATGCTGCCGGATCCGCTGCCGGAGGAACTGGAACGTCTTACAGTGCGTGAACTGCTCACGATGACCACCTGTTTTGACCGGACGTGTTACCGTCCGCTTCTGGATCAGAACTGGACCAGGCCTTTCTTTCAGGGGACTCCCGAACATGCAGGAGGAACTCTTTTTACCTATGATACCGGTGCGACGCAGGTGATGGGATCTCTTGTCGAACGAATTTCCGGGATGCCGCTTCTGACTTTTGTACGAGAGCGCCTTTTTGATCCGCTGCAGATTTGCAATGCCCGATGGCTTATTGATCAGGCAGGCAATCCACAGGCGGGAACTGGTTTGATTCTGCCGCTTTCAGGTCTGGCATTACTCAGTGATTTCTGCATCACTGATGGCAGAGGACTGCTTGATTCTGCATACCTGAAGGCAGCGACCTCTCTGCAGGTTTATACAGACCATCGGTCTATGCCGGAGGAACGGTATGGATATGGATACTATTTCTGGATGATGCGCCGGGGCTTTTCCATGTATGGTATGGGTGGACAGATGGGGTTATGTCTGCCGGATTCCCGACTGACTCTGACGACAACGGCGGACCGGATTCTTGAGGGAACAGGTGTTCAGCCTATTTATGATGCTTTTTTTCGTCATCTTTCAGGAATAACAGGTGATCCTGCGCTGGGAGAGGACCCGGAGATTCTCTCAGCGCTGTCGGATTATTCTGTTGAGCCTGTATGCGGCACGCGGATGCAGAAAACACTGCATCTGGAACTGGTTAATCCAATAGAACCGGTTCAGGCGCTGTGTCTCCGGGAGGATGCGGTAGTATTTGAGACCAATGCCGGACAGATAGAGGTACCAGCAGAACCGGGAAAGTGGATACCGGGCACGTTCGCCCCTGTCGGTCCATGTCTGGCAACAGCTGCGATGACGACACCTGGGGAATACAGGGCGAGAATTGAACTTGTGGGGGATACAAGCTGTGCGGTACATTTAGCAGTTTCCATGCGGGATGACGGAAAAGCGAGTGTACGTATACAATCCTCTGTCTGGGAATGTGTTCCGGGTTTTGATGGAACGGCAATGGCTCTTATTTTCGAACAATGATTCCAGCCGGAAGCAGGTCCAAAGAGAATGCGTGTACCGGGCGTCGGCTTTCTGATACTGGAATACGGGAGCATTTTCTCATGCTTTCTTTCAGAAACTTGGCCGTCATCTTGCCAACATGCGTGAAGTCGGATATAATGCAGGCAATGAACTATAAGTATACTGGAGGTATGCCTGTTGAAACGTTTTTTTGCGGTTTTCCTTCTTCTGACATTGGTGTCGCTTGCAGCATTTGCAGAAAGTGGTGTCTATACGTACAATAATGCGGTATCTGTTTTTCCCACTACCTGGAATCCATTCCAGGCCAAAACGGATACAGATATGGGAATGTCAGATTATCTGAGCTGTACACTGTATAATTTTGATTTTAATGAGAACCTGGATGGGTATGTTTTGAAACCCCTTGCGGCTGCGGATTTTCCAGAGGATGTGACTGAACAGTATGTGGGAGAGCAGTGGGGCATTGAGGTTGGTGAAACAGGCCGCGCCTGGCGTATTCCGCTGAGGAGCGATCTCAGATGGGAAGACGGAACAGAGATTCATGCAGCCGATTTTGTCTATTCTGCAGAAAAGCTGCTGAGTCCGGAAGCTCAGAACTATCGGGCAAGCGCATACTATCTGGGCAATTTTGTGATTACCAATGCAGAAGCATTCCTGAAGCAGGGACTGACAGATCGTGTCAGCTTTAATACAGTGATGGGCGCGGAAAAGCTCAAGGATATCAAAGCGTTTCTTGAACGTTTCGCTGATGAAAAGGGATACATCAACTGGGCTGCTTCCTACGGAAATACCTATGACTTTTCAGCAAAAAAGTGGACCGGCGCTGCAGAGAACTCGATCGTTGAAACGCCTCTGACGGTTTCGGAACTGTATACTTTCTTTACTGAAGGAGAAGGGGCGGAATTTTGCACATGGGCGGATGCTGCTCAGAAACTGGAATGGGCCGGGGAAGAGCTTTACATGAATTACATGCAGTTTCCGGATAAGGTTTCCTTTGATCAGGTGGGCTTCCTTGCTACTGGTGAGGATGAGCTTACACTGATTCTGGCGAAAAAGCTGGCTGGTTTTGAGCTCAAGTATCAGCTTTCCGGACTGGTTCTGGTAAACCGGGATCTGTATGAGAAAACTTCGTCTGTAAAAGATGGTGTCTTTACCAGCACTTATTGTACTTCTGTTGAGACGACAATTTCCTGGGGGCCGTACTGCCTTTCCAAATTCCAGTCTGACAAAATGTATGAGCTTTCACGTAATGCAAACTGGTTTGGATTTTCAGATCCTGGATCTGAAAAAATGTATCAGACGGATAGAATCGTAACCCGCTATGTACAGGAGCCGAGTACGCAGATGGAGATGTTCCTGAACGGCGAACTGGACGGTGTGGCTCTTGATCGGGATACGATTGAAGACTATGCTACTTCGGAATATACGTATTACAGTGAGGGATCATCGGTTTATGCGATTGTATTCAATCCTGATATGGACGGACTCAGCCATTCGCAGTCCGCAGCGGGGGAGCATATCAATAAGACGATTCTGACAGTGAAGGAATTTCGAATGGCCATGGCTCTTGCCATGAATCGGACGGATTTCTGTGCCGCTGCAGCGCCAATGAACCAGCCGGCTTATGCGCTTTTCAGTGGTCAAATTGTTGGTGATCCTGAAGCAGGCATTTTCTACCGCAATATGGAGGAAGCTAAGCAGGTTGTCGTCAATTTCTGGGGACTCGAGGATGAGATCGGCGAAGGAAAACTTTATGCTACGCTGGATGACGCAATTGACTCCATTACCGGATACGCCCCTGAACTTGCAAAACAGTATTTTGACAAAGCGTACGACATTGCGCTTGAGAGGGGACTGCTGAAAGAAGACGATGTCGTACAGATTACGGTGGGAACGTCAAATGCTACCTCAGCCTACTATAATAATGGGTATGATTTTATTGTAAATAATTATACGGAAGCGGTGAAAGGAACCAAGCTGGAAGGAAAACTGACATTCACGCGGGATTCAACACTAGGAAATGGTTTTTCTGAAGCACTTCAAACTTGCCGTGTTGATATGCTTTTCGGGGTCGGCTGGGTTGGTTCCACGTTTAATCCGTTCAGTCTTATTGAGGCTTATGTAACACCGGAATTTCAGTATGATCCATCTTGGGATACTACTAAGGCCATGCTGACACTGGAACTGGATGGAGAAAAGTATACGGCAAGTATCTATAACTGGTATCTGTCTATGAATGGTAACGTGATTACGGTCAAGGCAGAGGACGGAAGCGACAAAGAACTCGATATTCGTGAGAATCAGCAGAACAGAATTCATGTTCTGTGTGCCTGTGAAAATGCGATTCTGCAGAATTATGACTTCATTCCGCTGACCGGAGCCGCGACAGCCAGCCTGAAGGGAATGAAAGTGGAATACTATGTAGAGGACGAAGTGTTCCCGCTCGGCCGGGGCGGACTCCAGTATATGACCTACAATTATGATGATGCCCAGTGGGCAGCATTTGTGAAGGATCAGGGAGGTACGCTCTTCTACAAGTAATCTTCAGGATCAATGAAAAGGGTAAAATGAGGCAGAACTTTTCTGTCTCATTTTTCCGTAAACCGAATTAGACGGGAGATCGAATATGGGTAAGTATGTACTGAAACGGATTGTCCTGATGCTTTTTACGTTTCTGGTCATCATCTCCATCTGTTTTGTCCTGGTAAAGCTGCTGCCCAATAAACCGGCTCAGCAGTTTGGCAAGGATATGCAGTTGATTGAAATGCGCCGTGAGGCACTGGGCTATAACAAACCGCTTCTTGAACAGTATCTGATTTTTGTACGGCGTTCGCTCCTTGGCGGGGACTGGGGGGTCAGCGAGGTATTGTATCTGGGACAGGATGTCTGGCAGAAATTTGTGGAAAAAATGCCGGCGACAGTTATTGTCAATGCCTATACGATGCTGTTTTCTGTTCCACTGGGCCTTCTGTTTGGAATTTATGCGGCACTGCGGAAAAACCGGTGGCAGGATCATCTCATTTCCACTTTGGTTGTCGTATTTGTTTCCGTTCCCAGTTATGTGTACGCGTTTCTTGTCCAGTATTTTCTCTGTTTCAGATTGAAATGGTTTCCGTTCCAGATGGCGGCCGGCTATGATTACCTGAACTTTCAAACCTTTGTTTCGATCGTGCCGGCAATCCTCTCTCTTGGGTTCGGAACGATTGCCGGTCTTACACGGTATACACGGGCGGAACTGACGGAAGTACTGACCTCTGATTTCCTGCTGCTGGCCAGGACAAAAGGCCTCACCCGGGCGCAGACCACAATCCGTCACGCCATGCGTAATG
>CACXHF010000174.1 GCA_902767305.1 uncultured Eubacteriales bacterium | reverse complement strand
TATCCACATCGTCCACCAGCAGCATCTCCTTCGCCCCTTCATAGGGAAGTTCCTTATCCGCATGCGGCATCATTGCCACTGCCGACTTTACAGGCTTGACAAGAAAGCGGTCATCGTATATACCTCCCACCACTTTGCCCCGATAATATATGATGTATTCTCCCATCATGGCCCGGTAGGATATGTCCTCCAGACCTGAAAGCTGGTCCAAAATGAAATCCAGGTATTCTTTTCCAGATGCCATTTCATTTTCCTCCTGAAGGTTACTTAATCTTTGCCTTTTTACTGATTCCTTTCTTGACCAGCCATTTTTTGTAAGCCTTTTTAACTTTTTTCGGTACTTTTACCGTAGCCTTCGCCGCAGTTCCTTTAAATGCTTTCGCCTTGACATTTTTTGAAGTCAGCTTAGTGGTCTTGATCGTGATGGTTTTCAGCTTGCCGCATCCCTGGAATGCGCTTGTCCCGATGGATTTGACATTTGCCCCGATTGTCAGAGTTTTCAGCTTTTTAAGTCCCTTGCAGGCCTTTGCAGAAACAGAAGTCACTTTATATTTTTTCCCGTTAACGGTTACTGACGCCGGAATCGAAAGCTTTGTAATGTTCTTGTTCTTAGGTTTTAACAGTGACGCAGTGGACCCGGAAAGATTGTAAATACCGTTGCCGTTTGTCACCGTCTTCCGTGTGACCGTAAACGTTGTTTTGCTGAGCACTTTCTTCTTGGTTTTGTCTGTGTACACAGTCACCACGGCTTTGCCGGAACCCGTTGCTTTCACACCCAGGATATAATAATACTCCACAGCATCAGCATAGATAATATTGCCGTTTCGTGTCAGGGAAGCTACTTTTATCACCGATGTATCAGAAGATACTGCATAGAAAGGATTCTCGATCATACCTCCGTTAATGGTCGACTTGAACCGATAATCCCTGGATTCTCCGACCTTCAGCTTATAAACCTCAGCTGTTGCCTTCGGTTTTTCATCGACGGTATCCGTTACTTCCCCGGTGACCGTCAGCGTTGTTTTGCTGAGCACTTTCTTTTTGGTATTGTCTGTGTACACGGTCACCACGGCTTTGCCGGGCCCCATTGCTTTCACACCCAGTACATAATAATACTTCACGGCATTGGCATAGACTATGCTGCCGGTTCGCGTTAAAGATGCAACTTTTATAACCGATGTATCAGAGGATTCCGCATAGAAATAATTATCGATCATGCCTCCGTCAAGAGTCGACTCAAGATGATAATCCCTGGATTCTCCGACTTCCAGCTCATACTCCGATGCAGCCGCTATCTTCAGACGCTCGTTTACAGCCGCCTGGCTGCTTTCATCCAGTGGACATCCTTCAAATGCATCCTGGGCTATGCCCTTCTTGTCAAGACTCTTGGGCAGAGTTACTTTCGTCAGGCTGCTGCAGCCCCAGAAAGCAGATTCTTCGATCTTTTTTACCCCCTCAGGGATCGTGACGGATTTCAGTCCGGAGCAATTGGAAAAGCAGTCCCTTGGAATCACTTCAATGTTTTTGGATATGATCACTTTTGTCAAGCCTTCACAGCAGTTAAAAGCGTAGGTTCCCAAAGTGGTCACACTTTCCGGCATAGTGACTGAAGTCACTTTCTTACACGAAGCAAATGCTCCTGTCGATATCTTTTTGACCGTCCCCGGAATCGTGTATGCACCGCTTTGTCCTGCAGGGAACTCAACCAGAACGGTTTTGTCCTTACTTAACAGGACCCCGTCTACCGAAGCATATTTACTGTTTGACGATGACACATTAATACTGACAAGATTGCTGCATCCCATAAAGAATCCTTCCTCTATGGATGTCACCCCTGCAGGGATTGAAACCTGCAGAACACTTTTTTCGTCCCAGGAAGCTCCTGAAAGATTCCCACTCCCGCTGATCTCAAGCTTTCCGTCATCGGAAAGAACCCATGTCAGACCATCGCCACATGTTCCGGATGATTCAGCCAAAACATTCTCCGGACTGCATAGCAGCGCGGCTACAGTGACAACGATGATCAACAATAATTGGAGTGCCCTGTGAATATTCCTGTTCCCTTCAGATTCTATAATATTAATCTTCATGTACACTTCCCCCTTTGCAATACTATTTGTTTGTCAATGCAGCATCGTTTTTTTTATATAACAAAGCCATGACCGTTCAATTTATAGTTTCTATCTCAATTATATGTTTATTTTTAATAATTGCAATCAGGCTGTCCGATAATTATTCCATTTTCAATGAGTATTATCAGGAAAGCTGACGGTAATACCGGTTGACCAGGCTTCGGTATCCCCAGGCCCGGATCGTCTGATAGGAAAGGGAGTATTTTCCTTTTCCGGTCTTTCCCGTCACCACGGTCCGGATACCATCGCAGATCATACGGTCGATCTTTTTAAGTCCGTCGGGAACCGTGACGATGGAAAAACTTCCGGTAATCCGGCTGGCCCGGATGCTGCGGTCAATCTGCCTGATCAGCATGAAAGGAGAATCAACATGAAAAAACTGCAAACAAGCGATCTGACCCCTGCTTTACTTACAGAAGTCATGAAACTTAATGATCCGAAGGAAGTTGTTGCATTCTTCGAGTCCAAAGGTTTTGAAGTCTCTGAGAAAGCTGCACAGAAGATCCTGGATCATGTAAAAAAGGCCCCTACTGAATTGTCTTTGGATGAATTGAGTAAAGTGTCAGGTGGATGTGGAGACTATAGCGGTACAGCATCATAATTTACCTGAAATATGGATTATAATCGAGTAGGAGGAAATTCCTCTGGTTGAGGAATTTCCGACCTCTCACACCACCGTGCGTACCGTTCGGTACACGGCGGTTCAATC
>CACXHF010000173.1 GCA_902767305.1 uncultured Eubacteriales bacterium | reverse complement strand
GGCTTTTCTGTGTACTGAAAAAAAGTTAAAAACATTATTTTAAATTTGACAGGAAACACCTTTCAGGAGGTAAATTAATTCAATTACATGCTTTCTGGAAAGGGGTGGGAACGTGGCCTTTTCAAGGGTCTGGCTGGATGATCTCGTTGATCGTACCGATATTGTACAGATTGTTTCCCGCCATGTACAGCTGACTAAACGAGGAAATCGGTACTGGGGCTTGTGCCCTTTCCATATGGAAAAGTCTGCTTCTTTCAGTGTGAATCCACAGATGCAGATGTATTACTGCTTTGGTTGTCATGCTTCCGGAGGTGCTATCAATTTTCTTATGGAAATGGAACATCTTGAATTTAAGGAGGCTGTTGTACAGCTGGCAGATGAAGCTCATGTTCCTTTGCCAGATAATTTCAACCGTGAACGGGAGAATCCCGAGATAAAAGGACATAGGGAGCGAATCTATGAGCTTAACCGGGAATATGCGAGGTTTCTCTATCAGCAACTTTGGGAACCACAGAATGCAGAGATTCTGAATTATTTCCATGAAAGAGCTCTGACAGACCGGACCATCCGGAAATTCGGACTTGGTGCTTCCCCTTCGGACTGGGATGCAGGTACCAGAGCAATGAGGGAAAAAGGATTTACTGATCGTGAACTGCAGGATGCAGGAATTTCTCTGGTAAACCGTGAGGGACGGCTTTATGACATGTTTCGTGGAAGAGCCATGTTTCCCATTATTAATGCTCGAGGTCAGGTTCTTGGATTCGGAGGAAGAACGCTGGGAAAAGATCCGAGAAAATACATGAACACGGGTGATACGCTTGTCTATAATAAGCGACATGAAATCTTTGCGGCAAATCTTCTTAAAAAAATTCGTGGACTGAAACGGATTATTCTGACTGAAGGGTATATGGATGTCATTACCATGATTCAGGCAGGAGTGGAGGGGGTTGTAGCCACACTGGGAACTGCGCTGACGATAGAACAGGCAAGAATACTGAAACGGTATGCGCCGGAAATCTGGGTTTCTTATGATGGAGATGCGGCGGGACAGCACGCCATTCTCCGTGCACTGGACATATTTGATGCAGAGCATGTTCCTGCCAGAGTTTTAGATTTTCCCAACGGGATGGATCCAGATGAATATATTCGAGCATATGGAGCAGAAGGTCTGGATACGCTTGTTCCTGAAAATGCTGTTTCCTATCGCATGCTTCGAGAAGCGGAAAAGCATGATATGAGTAGCAAGGAAGGAAGAACGGAGTATGCAATCGCATGTGCACGTTTCCTTTCTAATGTGAAGGAACCAGTGGAACTTGAGAACTATGTTCAACGTCTGATGGTTGAAACCGGTTTTACGCGGGAAGTGCTTCTGGCTCAGATCGGACGGACAGAAACCATGAGTAATGAGCAGCAGGCAGTTTTTCGCCGCGCTGCAAGACCTCTTGAAAGCCGTGTACGGGGTGTGGACGTCGGAGTGGATGCCGCTGAAAAACAGCTGATTTCCTGTCTGGCTGCAGGAACGGGCAGTAAACATATCCGGGCGGAGGATTTCCTGACCGAGGAGAATCGATCCTTTGCCGAAAAGTTACTTTCGGGGAAAAGTGTTGCGAGAATTCTTGAGGAATTAGAGGACGAAAATGAACGCAGCCGCTTTGCTGTTCTTCTGAATACTGTCCCGGAGACAACAGAAGATGAACAAATGCAGATAATCAATGACTGTCTTGAAATACTCAGGGCAAAAAAGCGGGATCAGCGTGTGGAAAGAATTAAGGAACAGCTTTCCACCATGGATGAGGAGACCCGAAAGGAAATGCTTCGAAGAACAAGCGAAATGCTGATCAATTTGGATGCAGGAAAGGAAGGGTGACCGCATGGCACTCAATCGCGAGCAGGTTCAGTTAAAGGTAAAGGAAATTCTGGAAAAGGCAAAACGCGAGAATAACGTTTTGACCTACCAGGATATGATGAATGCGCTTGCAGAACTTGATATTGATGCAGAGGCCATTGACGCCGTTTTTGACATTCTTGAGTCGGAAGGGCTTAGTCTGGTTAATCAGAGCGGTTCCCAGGAAACCGATACAGCTGCAGAGGCAAATCCTCAGGAAGATCTGAGCATTCCTGAGAGTGTCGGTGTGGATGACCCGGTCAGAATGTATCTGAAAGAGATTGGCAAGGTTCCTCTCCTTACAGCAGATGAGGAGGTAACCATCGCCAAGCAGATTGAACAGGGTGGTAACGGGGCGGAAGAGGCAAAAAAGAAATTGGCAGAGGCAAATCTCCGTCTGGTTGTATCAATTGCCAAGCGCTACGTTGGGCGCGGTATGCTGTTTCTTGATCTTATCCAGGAAGGAAATCTCGGTCTGATCAAAGCGGTGGAAAAATTTGATTACACCAAAGGATACAAGTTCTCTACCTATGCGACTTGGTGGATTCGTCAGGCTATTACCAGAGCGATTGCAGATCAGGCTCGGACTATCCGGATTCCGGTACATATGGTAGAGACAATTAACAAGCTGGTCAGGGTCAGTCGTCAGCTTCTTCAGGAAAACGGCCGTGAACCGACGCCGGAGGAAATAGCAGAGGAAATGGGACTCAGTCCTGAAAAAGTAGAAGAGATCATCAAGATTGCACAGGAGCCTGTATCCCTTGAGACGCCAATTGGTGAGGAAGAGGATTCACATCTGGGTGATTTCATTCAGGATGAGGAAGCACTTCCGCCTGCTGAGGCAGCATCGTTCCTTTTGATGCGTGAACAACTGATGGAAGTTCTCAATACACTTACTCCCAGAGAAAAGAAAGTACTGACCCTTCGATTTGGACTCGAAGACGGACGGCAGAGAACTCTTGAGGAAGTTGGACAGGAATTCAATGTAACACGAGAACGGATTCGACAGATTGAAGCAAAAGCACTGAGAAAGCTCCGCCACCCGACAAGAAGCAGGAAACTTAAGGATTATCTCGAATGATTCTGACAATGACTGGCAGAAACTCACAGGAGGGAATGCTCATAGAAGGTGGGAAGACAATTGACGATGGAGACCAGGGAATACTTAACACAGAATAATAGATAATGCAGCGGTTGTTCATAGAATACTGGTCATGATCTGGTAAACACATATCTGCTGAATATATTAAGTGAACTGAGTCCGCATGTTGATACAGAAAAAGGAGGCACAGCATATGGCACTCAATCGTGAACAGGTACGGCTGAAGGTCAGAGGAATCCTTGATTCGGGGAAAAACGAGCAGAAGGAAGTGACTTATCAGGAAGTCATGAACCAACTGGTCGACTATGATATTGATGCCGAAGCGATTGATGCTGTATTTGAGACACTGGAGTCGGAAGGACTTAGTTTTGTCAGTACCTCGCATGAGGATGAATCGTCTGCTTTTTCGGAACAGGTGTCATCTGATTCGGAACTGACGACTTCTGACACTGTGAATGTGGACGATTCTGTCAGAATGTATCTGAAAGAAATAGGGAAAGTACCACTTCTTACTGCACAGGAAGAGGTGGAAATTGCCAAGCAGATGGAACTTGGGGGAGAAATAGCAGAGAAGGCCAGAAAGAAACTGACAGAGGCAAATCTTCGCTTGGTAGTTTCCAATGCCAAGCGCTATCTTGGACGGGGAATGCTTTTCCTTGACCTGATCCAGGAGGGAAATCTGGGACTGATCAAGGCAGTGGAAAAGTTTGACTATACCAAAGGATATAAGTTTTCCACATACGCCACTTGGTGGATTCGTCAGGCTATAACTAGAGCAATAGCAGATCAGGCAAGAACTATCCGAATTCCGGTGCATATGGTGGAAACCATAAATAAACTGGTCCGGGTGAGCCGTCAGTTGTTTCAGGAAAATGGCCGGGAACCTTTGCCAGAGGAAATAGCGGAAGTTATGGGAATCAGTACTGAAAAGGTACAGGAGATCATCAAAATTGCGCAGGATCCTGTTTCTCTTGAAACACCTATCGGTGAAGAAGAGGACTCGCACCTGGGGGATTTTATTCAGGATGAGCATACGCTCCCGCCGTCGGAAGCTGCAGCTGCACTGCTGATGAGAGAGCGGCTGATGGATGTGCTGGATACGTTGGCACCGAGAGAAAAGAAAGTACTGATTCTTCGCTTTGGACTTGAAGATGGCCGGCCAAGAACACTGGAGGAAGTCGGACAGATTTTTCACGTTACCCGTGAACGTATCCGTCAGATTGAGGCAAAAGCACTTCGAAAACTACGTCAGCCAAACCGAAGTGGTCAGTTTCAGGATTATCAGTACAACGAGTAAACGATTACGCAAAAGGACTGAACAGCGATGGGGCATTCGAAGAAACCACTGGACGCCCGCCTGAGAGCAGCGGCGGACATGGCGCTGGAAACGCTGAGAGGGGTAGAGCATCCTTATGCAGCTGATATTGGATGTGATCATGGATTTATCACTGCATATCTTCTTAGACAGAGACCGGATCTTTCCATGATTGCCGGTGATATCAGCGAGTCATCGTTGGCTAAGGCACAGATTCTTCTCTCTCAGGCTGGATTGGAGAACCAGGTACACACGATTTGCGGCGATGGCCTTTCTGTGCTTGATGGGCAACCGCATATGGATGTGATCCTGATTGCAGGAATGGGCGGGCGGACTATCCTAGAAATTCTGCAGAAAGGTGAGAGGTATATCGGTTCAGCAGGTCTCGTTCTTCAGGCTAATACGGATATTCCCGTGCTGCGTGAGGGGTTGAGCAGGATGGGAATCGGTTTGAAGCGTGAAGCATTTCCTGAATCTGGCGGACGCCGGTATGTAGTTCTTTTGGCCGGGAGAGATGCTTCCGTTATGAAAAGCTCTGCTGAATATCTGCTCGGAACGGCTGTATACGGCATTGAGAGTATGGGGCAGCGACTTTATCTCCAGTCAATGAGAGAACAGGCAGCAAAAAAAGCAGAGAAGCTTTCTGCATTGGAAACAGCTAAAGCTAAGAAAGACCTTGAGGCAACATGTTGGATACTTAAGGAAATTGACCGTGTACTCGGGAAACCGGAAAAGCATTGAAGTGAAACGGAGGCTGGAAAATGAGTACGTGCCTGGTAGAGGATGTTGTTTCACTCGTAGATGAAATTGCCCCTTTTAATCTGGCGGAGGAATGGGACAACGTTGGTCTTCTGCTTGGATATCGGAAAATGGAAGTCCGGAGAATCCTAGTGGCACTGGATATTACGAATGCGGTGGTTGAGGAAGCAGAAACACTGGGCTGTCAGCTGATTGTGACACATCATCCTTTTATGTTTAAACCGATCCGGCGTCTGACGGATGATACCAGAGAAGGACGGCTTATTCTGCGGCTTGCTGCATCCGGGATTGCACATGTTGCTGCACATACGAATCTGGATGCAGCTCAGGGCGGAGTCAATGATACACTGATCCGGACAATAGGCGCAGGAAATATACGAGGTGAAGGATGTTTCCGTGTGGGCGATATTGTGCCCGCTACATTTGGACAGCTTTGTAAGTATGTTTCACAGAAGCTGGATGCGCAGGTCCGGACATACGGAGATCCTGGCCGGGTTGTCCATTCAGTCGGATGTTGTTCCGGATCCGGTAGTGAACTGTATCGCGAGGCAATGAAGCTTGGGGCAGACTGTTTTATGACCGGTGAAGTTCGGCATAATATTGCACTGGATGCACTAAGCGAAGGCTGCTTGATGATTGAAGCAGGGCATTACGAGACAGAACGTATTATCTGTCCGATTTTTTCGGAGGCTTTACAAAAGCGTCTGAATGAATTACAATTTAACGTATCTGTCTCCTGTTCTGTACAGAATCTGGCGGAGCGGAGATAAAATAAAAGATAATCTGCCGGTAAAGGCAGTTTTGTCTGAATGCAGGTCAGGACACGGCACGAATTCGGACGGCCTAAAACCAGTGTTCTGACAGAGGAGGATAACACTTTGGAACAGTATGAAATGATCTGGGAATATCAGCAGACGGACATGGAACTGGAACAGTACGAACGGGAGATGCGCAACAATAACAACCGTAAGGAACTGATTAAATACCGTGATTTTCTACTTGAACAGCAGGGGGCACTAAAAAAGATTGAAGGGGAAGTCGACGTCATGAGTGACCGTGTGGAGGCACTTGTGGACGAAGTCGGTCGGCTTAATAAATCTGTCGAAGATTACAGAAAACAACTTACCGAAAATCCCCCGGAAGATCAAAACAAAACCCGTGAACTGATTGCAACAGTAGAGAAACTCGTCTCTAAAATTGTTCATTATGAGGCAGAGATTGCAAAACTAAAGAAGGATTCTGAGGCAAGAGACCGTCAGCAGCGGGAGGTTCGTGTTCGTGCAGCCAAAGCTCGTGCGGAGTTTGACCGGATCAAGGCGGTTTATGATGAGGAATACAAGGAGGCGTCCAAGCAGCTTGAAGTGCTTCGCAGTAAGGTAGCGGAAAAAGCGGTTGGAATTGATAAAAAGCTCCTTGAAAAATATCAGGTCATTAAGCGTCACTCAACGCCACCGATTACCAGAATCCGTGAAGGACGTTGCGGCGGATGTAATATGCAGCTTCCTGCAGCAGATATGAACCGGATTCGTACCGGTGAGTCATTTGTGGAATGTGAGAACTGCGGAAGGATTATTCTTGTTAAGTAGGAAAAAACCTGATTCAGGCAGAAACAGATTATGGAGCAAACTGCAGAAAAGCGTTTTTCTCTATGAATAAGAGGTTGACGATCCGGTTGCTTTCAGCTAAAATATGTTCAGTGAGGTTACCGGACGGTTGCGCACTTGGTGTGAGGAAAGTCCGAGCTCCACAGGGCAGGATGCCGGGTAACACCCGGCGGAGGTGACTCCAGGGAAAGTGCAACAGAAATATACCGCATGCAAGTCATGTAAGGGTGGAAAGGCGAGGTAAGAGCTCACCCTGCGTCAGGTGACTG
>CACXHF010000172.1 GCA_902767305.1 uncultured Eubacteriales bacterium | reverse complement strand
TTACAGCAGGACTGTCGTTGAGAGCCGGGAGAATAAGGTCGGGTTCTACGAGCAGATGCTCTACGAAGTCTGCGGTGAAGCTGTGGATGGAGAGACATTTCGCTGCATCCGAATGGAGAAGGATTTATGACATACAAAGAAGCGGTGAAGACCATTCTGCCCGGCCGGTATCGCCATCTGGAGGGCAGCGAATATGAGGTGATTGGGATCGCCCGGCACTCTGAAACAGAGGAGCCAATGGTTGTCTGCAGGGCTCTCTGCGGTAAAGGCGGCCTGTGGAGTTGCCCGGCGGAGGTGTGGAATGAAGGCGTCATCCGAGACGGGAAGACGTATCGTCGCTTTTATCGCCTGGGCCGGATCGAGCGGGTGGAGCGGTATGAGCGTTTGTTTGACGAAGCCTCTGCCGACCATGATCCGGAAAAGCTCCGCCTCCTGGATGAGTATTATTCTTCCGGTGAATGGCGGGAGGATTACGAAGCAGATGAGCGGGGCGAATTGCCGCCTGATCTGAAACGCGGTGTGTTGTCCCAGGACGCGCTGTATGATCTGCTGGAAACCAGCCATCCTTCTTGCTGAAGGCATTGGAAGGTGCTTTTTGCCGGAATCATGGGTATGACCGGCAGAGCGGAGGGCTCCGGCCAGAAAGGGCAGGACAGGGTCTCCCAGCGAAATCATCAAAGCGGTCCGCTGCGCAGCAGCCGGCAGTCCGGGAAAGATGGGGCGGAGAACGGTGGACTGACGGGGTTTTTGCAGCCGGGGAAAACAGCAGCGGGGAGACAATCGCAGAATAGACGTGAGCAGGGGAAAGACGGTCACGGAGAGTCCGGACAATGGATGTCTGATATGGACGGGATCTATCCACGGGAATCGTGTATGATGATGGGAATACAGGCAGACTGTATCGTGTAAGAGAAAATGAGAATGCAGGTTCACAGGAGGGAAAAATGAATCCGAGAGAGTATCTGGAAATATTGCATGTGGCGGAAAGACTGAAAGACACACCCAGGCATTGCACTACGTCAAAACGCAGGACAGAAAGCGTTGCCGAACACAGCTGGCGAATCTCGCTGATGGCCTTTCTGTTGAAGCATGAATTCAAAGATTTGGACATCGGCAGGGTCGTTGAAATGTGCCTGATTCATGATCTTGGGGAGTGCTTTACAGGCGATATTCCGACCTTTGTCAAGACGGACTCAGACAGGGAAACGGAAGATTCCCTGCTGAATCAGTGGGTAAAAACGCTTCCCGCAGAATTATCTGAGGAGATGGCGGCACTTTATCAGGAAATGGATGCACAGGAAACCAGGGAAGCCAGATTGTATAAATCGCTGGATAAACTGGAAGCCCTGATTCAGCATAATGAATCGCCGATTGATACCTGGGCTGAAAATGAGTATGAACTCAATCAGACGTATGCCTTTGATACGGTTGCGTTTTCCTCGTGGCTGACAAAACTGAGGGAAGCCATTCTTGAGGACACGATGAAAAAAATAGAAACAGAGAGCAAGGCCAACTGACCATCTGCCTCATTGCAGATGGACAGGTCCGGGAATTTCCCGATAGGGGAGCACAGCGCATGGCCCCCTTTTCCTGAGGATATACGAACCAGGGGGAAATGGGGGCAGTTCTCTCTGCCCTGGCCATGTACATTTCAGGAAGGCAGTTCCCATTGTCATCAGACAGACAGCAGTCCGAAAACAGCGGGAAGAAGAGGAAACCCGGAAAGAAGCCCGGGAACACGCCGATGCTGCCTTTGCCTGATTCATGCGCTGCCTGCAGCGCAGAAGCGTCAGGAACCTCCAATGACGATCCGTAAAATCCGGGGCACAGACACAGGAAACAGAAAAGCATTGGCCGCCTCAGAACAGTCCGGCTGCAGCGTGCGGACATGTGCCGGGGCAGAGCAGATGCAGGAACGGACCGGGACAGGCGCACCGGAAAACGGGCGGAAGAATCCGGACTTTTAACGGGAACAGACGGCGGGAACAGAGCAGGGGTTACACTTTGGGGAAAGGAGTCCGATGAAATGGCAGAGATGGTATTGGTGAAATGTGAATCCGGTTCAAAGACCGCGACGGTACGCTGCGTCCGGTGCGGCAGAATCAGTTTCCAGATCCTTGCCGGACCGTATTCACCGGGCACGGCGGCACAGCTGCTCCTTCCTCACAGATGTCCGGTCTGCGGGGAAGTGTACAGATCCTGCGGTCCGGAGGAGACGGAGACCGGGCCGGTACAGGAGACAGACCGGAGGGAAAACGGAGACGGACTATGGCAGAGGGAGCAGGGAGCGGAGGAGACGGCGAAAACCGCCGGCACAGGCAGGGATACCGATACGGTGAATGCGCTGCTTTCAGTTCTGCAGCAGGTCGCAAGGAAGAAGGCGGAAATGACAGAGGCCGGGCAGCTGCGGACGGGGGAGGAGACCGGTGAACCGGATCCGGAGCAGACCGGGACACGGACGGCGGAAGCAGAGGGAAGCCGGACGGCGGGACGGGAGATGCGGGTGACACCGGAGGAAGATCTGGAAGAGAAGATCTCGCGCTGGAAACAGGAGCTCCTGGATACGGGGAAGCGCAACCGGATGATCAACTTCCGGGAGACCCGGCGCTCGACGCTGCGGATTCTGGAACCGGAGGCGAAGGAATTGTTTAACCGGCTGGCGTTTTCGGGAAAGCCGCTGACGTTTATGAAGCCCATCAGCCGCAGCAGCGATCTGCGGACCTATTCCATCATTGCCCTCATGGAGACCCTTTCCTATCCCATGGACGTTCAGGTGGGGGATATCAGGACGGCCGGGACGATCCTCGAGCGGGAAAAAACGCTGAGGAATCTTCGGGCCAAGGCAAAGCTGGCACAGGAAGAGCAGGGAGCGAATATTCTCTACCTCTGCTTCGGGTTTATCGGCTGGCGGGAGCAGCAGCGCGAGAGCGCGCCGTGGCTCTGGGCGCCGCTCCTGATGATGCCCGTGACTTTGGGCCTGAAAGCCCTGAACGCGCCGTTTACGCTGAGCCGTGATGATGATGAAATCGTGGTCAACCCGACGTTGAGTCACCTGTTCAGTACGGAGTACCAGATTGACCTGCCGCCCTTTGAACTCAAAAACCGGCAGTCACTGGAGGCGTATTTTGCTGAGATCGAAGAGATCGTGGACCGGCGCGGCTGGAGACTGTCACGGGACGTCAGTCTCGGCCTCCTGTCATTTCAGAAGATCAGCATGTATCACGATCTGGAGGACAACCATGAGCGGATGCTGCAGCATCCGGTCCTTCGGGCAATGGCCGGAGACCGGCAGGCCATTCCGGAACTGCCGGCACAGGCGGAGCATTTTGACTTTGACGCCCTGAAACCGGATGAATGGCACGAAGTGGTGGATGCGGACTCCAGTCAGGAGGAGGCGATTCTGCTCTCGAAGCTTGGCGTGAGCTTTGTCATGCAGGGACCTCCGGGAACGGGCAAGAGCCAGACAATCACCAACATCATCGCGGAGGCGCTGGCGGACGGGCGGAAAGTCCTGTTCGTTTCGGAAAAGGCTGCCGCGCTGCAGGTCGTTCTGCGCCGGCTGACAGAAGCGGGTCTGGCGGATTTCTGCCTTTCGCTGCACAACTACAAGGCCAACCGGAAGGAAATCATCGACAGCATCGGGGCAAATCTGCGCCTTGAGGAGGAATATGCGGACGATTCGGATCTCGTCGAACTGACGGAACTGTTCCATGACCGGAAATTCCTGAATGAATATGCCGGGGAACTCCATCGGCAGATGGAACCCCTGGGGCGGAGCCTGTATGAGATCTTCGGAAAGATGCTGGCTCTGGAGGGGGCGACGGCTCTGAAATTCAGGCTGGAGAGGCCTGAAGAGGTGACGAAAGAACAGTACGCCGCCATGCAGTACAGTGTATCGGCGCTGGAAAAAGCGCTGCAGAATATGGACGGACGGCTGAGCAGAAACCCATGGTACGGGGCCAGTACCCGGAATGACCGGACGCGGATTCTGCAGGAGACGGGGGGACTTCCGGACCTGCTGCGCCGGATTGAAGCGCTGGCCGGTGACAGTGCCGCGCAGATTGGCGTGAACAGGGCGGAATGCTTTTCGGATCTGCACAGGCTGGTGGAACTGTCGGACATTTTCCGCGGGGGACCGGCCTGGATGAGTCCCGGCTGGTTTACGGAAGGCGCCGCGGGAACGGGACAGGAGGCGCTCGCGGAGGCTTATCAACATGCCGGGCGGCTGCAGAAGTTCCGGGAAACGATTCAGGCGGGATGGGACCTGTCCGCATTGTCCTTTGAGCCGGAGTCTGTCCGGGCGGCGTACAGCGGCGATTTCGGCTGGATTTATGAAGGGGAAGGGCCTGCTGAGCAGCGGCTCGCAGCCCAGAGGGAAGCGGCCGAGAAACTGAAACAGCGGCTTGAGGAACTCCTTTCGGCCGGTCATGAGGGGCTTGAACTGATTGCGTTTCAGCAGACGGATACCCTGGAACATCTGAGGATGCTCAGCAGGGTGCTCAGACGAATTGCGGAGGCATCGGGTCTGAAAGCCGGTTGGTTTGATGTCCGCCGGAATGCCGGGGCAGCGGCCCTGACTGATCAGGCCATTGCACACAGTGCCGCCATATGCACGCTGAAAGAGGAGATTCTCAGAGACTGGGAGCCGACCGCCCTTGAGATCGATGCAGACGGGATGCTGGGCCGGTTCAAAACAGAGTATGTGGGCCTGTTCCGCATCTTTAAGCCCGGCTATAAGGAAGATATGCGGACGCTCCGGCTGCATGCCAGGACGGTCGGGCAGAAAATCGACCAGACGGCTGCAATTGCGTTCCTGCAGAAGGTCCGGGAACTGAAGAGGGAGAACGCCTGGTTTGAGGAAAATGCAGAGGCGCTTGCGGCCCTGACGGATGAACGCGGTGCGGCAGCGGACTGGAAACAGGTGCGCAGCAGCATGACTGCGGCGCTTGAAATCGCCGGGGAATTTCCCTATTCCGGCATTCCGGATGCGACAGCTGCGGCATTGGTCCGGATCACGGAAAGTCCGGAACGTCTGGGCAGGGTCCGCCGGCTTGCGGAGCAGCTCTCCGAAGAGGCGCTGGCGCGGCTGGAAGCGGAGATCCGGGGATGCCGCGGACTCGGCGAAATGACGGACCGGAGCAATCTCTCGCAGGACGTGCTGCCGGGAATCACTGTCTATCTGGAACAGTGTGCGGTTCAGGAACGGGCAGCTGCAGAGCTTGCGGCAGCCAGGAAAGGATCTGTGCTGCGGTACGAGGACATCATGGAGCTTCTTTCCAGTGCGGCCACGGTCAGGGAAGAAGAGGCGTGGTTTGCGGCGCAGCAGGAAGCCCTGAACGGACTGTTTTCGGAGGCCTATAAAGCGGAGGAGAGCGACTGGAACGATATTTACCTGGGCCTTGTGACGGCAGAGCGCCTGTCAGAGGCTTTTGCGGGAAAGGTTCCGGAGCGGCTGATTCAGATGCTTTGCGAAGGCGGGGACAGCCGGGCGGCCTTTGAACAGCGGACGGCGGAACTGGCGGACCTGATGCGCCGGGCAGAACCGAAACTGCAGGCATTCGGGGATCTGTTTCAGGCTGATTTTACCACGCGTCCGCTGAATGATGTGGCAGATCATGCCGAGGCCTGCCTGAACGGTTTCGGTGAACTCGGCAAATGGCTGGATGTGGTGGACGCGCGGAGAGAATGCGATGCCCTCGGACTGTCGGAGTTTACTGCCGCCGTGATGGAGCGCGACAATACCGTTCCGGACATCCTGGCAGCCTTTGAGCGGGGATTCTGTATCCAGTGGCTGAATCAGAACGTGCACGCCTGTCCAGCGGTGCGGGATTTCCGCAGGCGGGTGCATGAGCAGCGGGCAGAGCGGTTTGTCCGGCTGGATGCCGGACAGGTGAAATTTGCCCGGAAGCGGATTCGGGAACGGATCATCCGAACGTATCCGGACGCAGACCAGCCGGCATCTGCCAGTTCTGAGCTGGGAACATTGCGGCATGAGATGGAGAAGAAGCGGCGCATTATGCCGCTGCGCAGGCTCTTTCAGCGCATTCCGAAACTGCTGCTGACGCTCAAGCCCTGCCTGATGATGTCGCCGCTGTCGGTGGCGTATTTCCTGGATGCGGAAAAGTATCAGTTCGATCTGGTCATTTTCGATGAGGCTTCGCAGATTTTCCCGCAGGACGCCGTCGGCGCAATATTCAGAGCCAGGCAGGTCATCATAGCCGGGGATACGAAGCAGCTGCCGCCGACCAACTTCTTTGCGGCCAGTACAGGCAGCGGAAAAGAAGGGTACGACGATGCCGAAGGCTATGAGGAGGAGATGTATGATTCCATCCTGGAGGAGACAGCGGCGATTCTCCCGAACCGGACGCTGCGCTGGCATTACAGGAGCAGGAATGAGCGCCTGATCGCCTTTTCAAATCAGGAGATTTACAACCGTGACCTGATCACCTTTCCCGGCTGCAACGAGAGTGAACCGGATACGGGCGTTGAGTTCGTGTACGTGGAAGAGGGGTGTTATGAGCCGTATCCCCGTGCCTGCAACGTGCCTGAGGCGCGGCGGGTGGTTGGACTGGTCAGAGAACACATTGAGCGGCATCCGGACCGTTCACTGGGCGTGATCGCGTTCAGCGAGAAACAGCAGCAGGTCATCGCCATGGAGATTCAGCGTTTCCGGGAGTCGAATCCCCGGTACGAGGCATTTTTTGCCGAGGGCAGGGAAGAGGAATTCTTTGTGAAGAACCTTGAAAACGTGCAGGGCGATGAGCGGGACACCATCTTTTTCAGCATCGGATATGCCAGAACCAGAGAACAGAAAGCGGAGAACAAACCCATGGCCATGCGCTTCGGCCCGCTGAGCATTGCCGGCGGTGAGCGCCGGCTGAACGTTGCCATTACCCGTGCGAAGATCAATATCAAGCTGGTCAGTTCAATCCTGCCCTCGGACATCGATCTGAGCAGGACGGAATCCGCGGGCGTCCGGCTGCTCCGGTCGTATATCGAGTTTGCCAGAAACAGGGAAGTTCTGCCCGCAAAGGCGTACCGCGGCGGCAGACCGGATGAGTTTGCAGACACGGTGGCGCGGTTTGTCCGGGCACAGGGATTTGACGTTCAGCAGAACGTCGGGTGTTCCGGCTACCGGATAGACATTGCCGTCCGGCATCCGTCCCCCGATATCCGGCAGTTTATCGCCGGCATTGAATGCGACGGCTATTCCTACGCCTCTGCAAGAACCGCACGGGACCGGGACCGGCTCCGGGGAACCGTCCTGCGAAACATGGGATGGAATCTTTACAGAGTCTGGTCGCCGGAATGGATAAGGAATCCGGAAACCGAGGAAAAGAAACTGGCCGAATTTCTCCGGGAATCGGTTCGCATCTGTGATGAAAAAATCCGGATGCTGGAGGAACAGCGAAAAAAGGATGAAGCGGCCGGGCTTCCGGAACCGGATCCCGCGGACAATGCTGAGGAAGCCGAAGTACGGCAGAAAACTGCACGGACGAAGACAGGGCGGAAACGCCGCGAAGAGGCGGAGAAAGCCGATGCCGG
>CACXHF010000171.1 GCA_902767305.1 uncultured Eubacteriales bacterium | reverse complement strand
CGCAGTTCCAGTGCAAATTGTTTGTTCTGCTTTGCTGTTTTCGGCTGGCAATGTACAGCTGCTGCAGATGCTTTTGTCTACTTTTGTGTACATGTATCTGCAGGTACAGCATGACCATATGACGTCGGTTATATACTGCCCAGAGTCTTATACTGTTACACGACCGGATTTGTAGAGATGACTATTTTTTCTCAGTTCTTATCGGGCGAATGAAAGAAGACTTTGCTGAAAACAACGGAATGTCATTTTAATGTCACGATGGTAACGCCTGCTTCACCTTCCCCATAACGTCCAGGACGGAAAGATACTACTGCGTGGTGCCGACGGAGATATTCCTGAATTTTTGTACGAAGCACACCAGTGCCAACCCCGTGAATGATACAGACCTCGCCAAGTGATGAAATTGTAGCATCATCAAGAAACTTCTGTACTTCGGGAATTGCCTCATCTGCTGCAAGTCCGCGTACATCAAGTTCACGGCGGACAGTGCGTTGCGTAATATTGACCCGGTTTGTATTGCCCGACTGTTTCTGTTCGTGGCGACTTTTTTCTTTACGGTTTTTCTTTTCGCTGCTGGTCATGCTGCGAAGGTCCGAGAGCTGTACCCGCATACGCATCATGCCGGCTTTCAAATTCACATACCCTTTTGTATCCGGAAGAGAAACCACGGTAGCATCCGTATCCATAGAAATAATGTGAACCATTTCACCGACGCTTACTGATTTAAGCGTTTCGGAAGGGACAGCCTCATGTTCTTCGCCCTGACTTCTCAGCTGATCGATCTGCTGACGGTAACGCTGAACTTCGTGTTCCTGAATGCCGATGCCAGCTTTTCGCTGCCTGCGTAGTTCTTCAATCAGAGTCTCTGATTCACGGCGTGCGTTTTCTATGATACGCTTCGCGTCCTCTTTGGCTTTGGCGGTAAGCCGTTCTCTCTGCTCCTCCAGTTTCATCCTTTCCTGCTCAGCCTGATTGCGAAGACTGGTCATTTCCCTGCGTGCATTTTCCGCAAGTTCATGTTCTCGCTCTGCCTGCTGGCGGTATAACTCTGCATTAGCCAGGACATCCTCAAAACGGATCTGATCTTTGCTGAGCAGCTCTTTTGCACTGTCGATGATGTATTCGGGCAGACCAAGTTTCCTTGATATTTCAAAGGCGTTGGATTTTCCTGGAATACCGATCAGCAGATGATAGGTCGGTGCGAGTGTTGCCACATCAAATTCGACAGAAGCATTCTCCGCCCCCGGCGTTGTCATGGCATATTCTTTCAGTTCACTGTAGTGGGTTGTAGCCAGTGTACGGGTCTTTGTTTTGAGAAGATTGGAAAGAATGGACTGCGCTAGTGCAGCACCTTCTGTCGGATCTGTCCCTGCACCAAGTTCATCAAAGAGCACAAGTGAATTCGGTGTGACATTTTCCAGAATATTGACAATATTCCGCATATGTCCGGAAAAAGTGGAAAGAGACTGCTCAATAGATTGCTCATCTCCAATATCCGCAAAGATTTCATCAAATACTGGCAGTGTGGTCCCATAGTCTGCTGACACCTGAAGGCCAGCCTGTGCCATGACACAGAACAGACCTACGGTCTTTAACGAAACCGTCTTTCCTCCTGTATTTGGACCTGTGATCACAAGCGTTGTAAATGTCTCACCCAGATTGATGTCAAGCGGAACAACCTTAGCATGATCAATCAGAGGATGCCGGCCTTTCAGAATACGGATAATTCCTTCCCGGTTTATCCGCGGCTGCTGTGCATGCATTTCATGCGCCAGAAGTGCTTTTGCAAATGTGAAGTCAAGGAATGCAAGAACACGCAGGTCTGTTTCAATGGTTCCTACTTCAGGAGCAATGCGGGCAGAAAGGCTTTTGAGAATACGCTCAATTTCTGCCTTTTCAGCCGCAACGAGCTGCTTCAGTTCGTTGCCGATTTCAACAACTGCCATCGGTTCAACAAAAACAGTAGCGCCTGTCGTGCTCTGATCATGAACAATTCCTGGAACCATCTGACGGTATTCCTGCTTAACTGGCAGCACATAGCGGTCAGAACGCATGGTGACTATCGGGTCCTGCAGATATTTCTGAAAGGTGGCACTGTGAATCATTCCATTGAGTTTTTCGCGAACGCGTTCATTGCAGGAGCGGATCTTTCTGCGGATGCTGTACAGTTCGGAGCTTGCACGGTCTGCAATCTCTTCTTCGCTCAGAATAGCATCTGTAATAGCCTG
>CACXHF010000170.1 GCA_902767305.1 uncultured Eubacteriales bacterium | reverse complement strand
GGAAACTGGGTATTTAAAGGAGCATACAGAAGGTGAACCTTTTTTTCGTAAAACACAAATATAAAAATACCCGCACTAAGTCCTTTTTGTGAGATATAACAACATTATACAGTAATAGATAATTTGACAACCAGCATATAGCGGTTTATGACAGACCTTTAATGACCTGATTTGGCCGAATCATCTATGGTTTGTTGTGCTCAACACATTTTCTGGATGAGTAGAATGGAGGAAATCAATGATTGTGGAAGAGCACATTGTCCGTCTGCTGAACTATGAAAGACATAAGGACGAACTCAGGGACGGAGAATACAAATTGGTGGGTGATATAGCATTGGCGGTTTGTCTGCTGCCGGACTATGAGCTTGTCCGAAAAGAAGACGCAGGAAGTGAATGTTCGTGCTAAATGTCTTAAAGCCAAATATACTTAATAACTTCACAAGGAAAAAACGAATCGATTACAGGAAGAATGCCCATCCTCTTATACCACGGATGTAGGGGAGGTTTGAAGAAGCGTATGGAGTAAATGGCAGCCTAAACCATTACTTTCTTAATGAACGGGCCAGAAATGCTCTTTTTATACTGAATATCGAAATGATCCGGAAACAATGATCAAGTGAGGAAAAGGATGCTGTTTGCATTGCTGCTTTGCATTTCAGATCTTTTCGAAAACGAGTATAAATATCCAAAGAGTATAAATTGCCAATGCCAGCCTCTTCCCTTATAATAACAACCAACAGATCTTTCCTGATCTGGTAGCGGAGTTGTGCTCACGAAAAACAATTCAAGACGTCGAACTTTCTAAAGCGGTTGATGATAAAGGTTATCCGATTGGAAGTAAATAAACAGCGCTTTTTTATTTGTGGCCATATACAAAGTTACTTTCAGTTTCACTTCTGATGAAGAGCGTTGGGTTTATATGCGTAGCTGACGGCTACAAGAGATGGAGGAAGATATGCACTACGTAATAATTGGAAACCATACCTATCACTGTATCCGCTTTACAGGAAAAGGCCCGGACTGGGCAGACGAAGAAGGACCGGATGGGGGAAAGCGTTATGAATTTGATGATGAGGTGACTTGACCGGAGGAAAAGTTAAAACAGGAACTTGAATGTGTGAGCAGTATGAGCGGGTATGATCCTTTCGCCATGGTTGCGATTGACTACGAACGGTCGCGGCGCAAAGGGAGAGAAATCGAAAACTCTGATGACTGGAACGAGATGATGGAGGCATTCGAGAAATATGGGTTTGAGGATGAACCCCTCCGCGTCTACCGTGCCGATGATTTCACGCCGGAAGCTATAGACCTGATCAAAGATCTCGCAGATTCTTACCGGAAGATCTGCAAGTTGCTTAAGGTGACCCGGTATCCCGGATTTGACCAGGAGCTTGGACTGGCGTTTTCAAAGGGTGAAGCAGCAAAGCAGATGTTCCTGGAAGCTTTTAAGGATTTGTCCAGAAGTGAAACAGAAGAGGATATGCTGTTCGAGATTGGGCGAATTCTTATTCAAGTAAATGCGTCGGAATGGGAAATCACCGAGATGTATGAGAAAGAGAACACATCCGAGGATTTCCTGTATGCTGGTCTTGCTCTGCTCAGAGACGCGGAAGTGAACAGTATGGGTGTTTTCCCGCATTATACCAGCCGTCGAAAAATACAAATGAGCTGATCGATCAAATCACGCTGTAAATTTCTTCGATTTCTGCATCATCGTCACTAAGGGATATCTAAAATTTATCCATAAGGAAAATCAAGATATTAGCGTAAAGTCGTAGTGCGAACCATTAAAAGAAGTCCAAAGGAAACAGAAACTGTGGAGAACAGCAATGAGATCATGGTGTTTTTGGAGGAATGACAGATGACTTTATCACAGAAAGATGGACAATTGTATTATAAACTGTGGCTGCCACTGCTGGACTATGTAAACAGGAAGTATCAGATCAACAGTAAACTAAAGAGCATGGCGACGGCAAAAAACTTGAATCCGGCAGATGTGAAAGAAGTAGCGAATAAGCTGTGGTCCGAAGTCACAGTAATAGATGACTATCTGAAGGAAAACGAAGATCTTTCAGAAGAACATAAGGAAATCGTTCGAAGCTGGAAACGGCGGATCCAGGGGAAGTTTTTGATGGAGCGGCATCTGAAAAAGGGGACGATCTTCATCTCTCTGGAAGATGAAGAGGTTTATCAGGTAAGCGGTATTATATCGAGTTGGGAAGAGATGTTTTTTGGAATGCCAATGCCGCTGATACTTGAGGCAACATTTTTGCCATTCAGAGATGTGATTATTTCAGATGGATTGGTAATGCCGTATAACATCATTGTTGGGGGTGGCATGAAACGTATGTTTAAGGACGTGTATATAGCTGCAAAAAAGAGCGGCCGGATTCACCAGTCGCTCTAACTGCCCACGAAAAATGCAAAACAATGGACCTGTATATTTCATCGATTTCTGCACCAATAAATAAGTACTTTGTACTGTATCTTACCGAGCGGAACTGTTTACCTGACTGTGAGAAAGAGAGACCGGACGATGCTTTATTACAGACACTAAAACTTAAGTGCTGTTGTTGACGATCCTGACGCCAGTGGATAAAACTGAGGTGGTAAAATGAAAACAGAAGATTATACTCCCGAACTGCTGCTGAAGATTCTGCGGCGCTGTGCAAATGATAAGTGCGAGGGTTGTCCAGTCGGTGAATATAATTGAAAAGTGCTTGATGCAGCAGAAAGGATAATTCGATTTGAAAATCCGGATGATGCAAAATCATTCGATGCCTGTCATCACGGAGCTGATTGCATGCGCTGCAAGTTTCAAAATGAGCCGCCAAAATGCCATAGTAAACTGCTCAAAAGATGCGCATGGCAGCTTAAGAGGAATTTAAGAGATTCTGGACTAAGTTGATGAATCTCGTCTTATGAAACAGCAATGGAACTTCCGCTGCAGAACATTACTACAGATCTGAGAAAAAGAATAAACACGATCAATTGGAAGAATGTACATATGGCTCACGAAAAATGATTAATGTTTAGCATCAACAGTTAAGTATTCCTTCTCAAGAGCTAATATGTAAAGGGTAGTTTCTGCTACCTAATACATATGACTGCGGCTCATTTGTGGTAAATTGCATTGCAGTTATAGGAAAGGAGCGTATAACGGGCGCAGACCTCTAACTGCACAGCATTATATCACACAAAAGGAGAGCCATGCTCATGAAATCCTTTTTTGAACAAATGGGCGGTATATACCGCCAGGAGGGAGACTATTTCCT
>CACXHF010000169.1 GCA_902767305.1 uncultured Eubacteriales bacterium | reverse complement strand
TTGACAAATGCAAGGCATTGTCCCTGCCGGAACTGATTTCAATTTACAATCAGGTCAGTGCAGGCATGAAGATGTCCTTAAATCAGCTGGAAGTTCTGAAAGTAATGGCGAAAGGCTATGCGCTTGCATCCTCAGGCGCGGAGTTTATCGAATATCATATCCCGCAGAGGGGAACTTATTCCTATGGAAGTATGGCGGAAGGAGCTTCTACACTGGAGGTCCGGTGGGGACTGAATCGTGAGAAGTTCCATACTCTGCTGTATGGAGAAGCAGAGTCAAATGATGGTATGTAGAACAGGAGAATAAAAAAGTTGAAGGCATTAAATCTTTTATTGCTGCTATGTATACTGGGACTTTTTATGGTATCCGTGGTGAATGCAGAAACTCTCGATCTCAGTCAGTTTGCAGATGGAGAACTGCAGGAAGCAGAGATATGGACCGGGGACGGGAACGGGATTCCTCAGACTGGAAAATGGTACCAGCGTATGGACGGATCTGACTGGCGTTACCAGCCGGACGGTGCCGTGATCGTTACTGTTTCTGCCACAGGAGATGTGACGATCGGTGGGGACAGGCGTAAAAAGGGAACAAATGTATTTGATAAGCAGCTTAGCAAGGAACCTTCCGGTCTGGCATTTCCAATGGAAAATGTTCGTCAGATCTTTGCAGAGGATGATCTGACACTGGTTAATTTCGAAGGGACACTGACAAACACAAAAAGTGCAACAAAAAATACCTATTCGTTTGCAGCACCGCCGGAATATGTTGAGGTGCTCACATCAGGAAATATAGAAGCTGTTTCGCTTGAAAACAATCACGTAATGGACCATGGAGAACAGGGGTATATGGATACCTGCACGGCGTTGAAAAATGCAGGAATTCTGTACAGCGGTCATCTTGGACCGGCTGTATATGTAACGGAAACCGGTGTCCGTATAGGCATGCTTGCGTATCAGACATTCAATGGAAACTATAAGAATATTTATGCGTCTATTGAATCAGACATAGCGTCTTTGCGTTCGCAGGGATGCGATCTGGTCATTGTGTCTTATCACTGGGGTGAGGAAAAAGATTACGTTCCTAATGAGAGACAGGTTCCTTTAGGACATGCTACAATTGATGCCGGTGCGGACGTGGTTCTTGGACATCACAGTCATCGTATTAATCCGATAGAATTATATCATGGAAAACTGATCTGTTATTCACTGGGGAACTTCTCGTTTGCCGGAAATGTCAGGCCGGATGACATGGATACTTTTATTTTCCAGCAGCGGTTTCGTGTGATTCCTGGACGTTCTGCAGAATGGATAGATTTCAGAATTATCCCCTGCTCAATTTCTTCACAGGAAAAATTCAATGATTTTAGGCCGACTCCTAAGTTGGGGGAAGAGGCGGACAAAGTAGTCGGACGGCTGCTGGAACTGAATCCTAAATTTGAAAAAATGCATAAGAAGCTTGAAGTAGAAGCAATAAAAACATATCCGTTATACTGGAACTGGCAGTTTTAAAAGAAGGTAAAGACAGAGGAATCAATGCATCATGCATGAAATGACTTCAGAGATGCTGACGGCTGTCAGAAAGGCAACAGAGGAGTTTTCAAGAGAAACACTGATTGCAAGCGGCAAAATGGTAAGTGATCGGTACCGCAGTCAGTCGGGAGAACAAAAACGGTTGCATAAGCTGCAGGAGGCTGCAGCTTATGCTGTTTCAAGAATGCCGGCAACATATGGTGCAGCACATTTTGCGCTGATGCAAAGTCTGCTGGCAACCAGGTTAAATCAAGTGAAAACCTGTCTTGACTGTGGAAGTGGAACGGGTTCTGTTGCTCTGGCGGTATCAGATGTTCTTCAGGTTGAAGATTTGTTTTTACTGGAACGGGAACAGTCTATGGCAAAAATATGCAGACGGATTTTTGCTGAGAAACATATTGATGCGACACTGCTTGAAAAAAGTCTGCTGGATGCCGAACTTCCGCTCTGTGAGTTGGTTACGGAGGGGTATATGCTGGTTGAGCTGTCGGAAAATATGCGCGCGACAGCGATTCGGAAGATGTGGAACGCTGCATCTGAAATGCTTTTGCTTGTTGAACCGGGAACGCCGGAGGGGTTTTCTGTTATCAGGACGGCCAGAACGGTTCTCTCGGATGAGAATGCTTTCATAGCTGCACCATGTGCGTCAGATATTTGCCCGATGGACAGGGATGACTGGTGCCATTTTTCTGTACGTATTTCCAGAAATCAGCTTCATAAGCAGATAAAAAACGGGCTGGCGCCCTATGAGGATGAAAAGTTTTGCTATATTGCTTTTTCAAGAAAAAAGCCGTCGGATCGGACAAGATGTCGTATTCTGAGACATCCAATGATTTTCCCTGGAAAAGTATCTGTTGAAATGTGTACGGCAGATGGAATCGGAAATGAGGTTTTCACAAAAAAAGACCCGCTTTGGAAGCAGGTCAGAAAAGTAAAATGGGGAGAAACATTAGAAATGTTCCCAGAGTCCGGTATGTCTTAATGCCGGCCGTATTGCATTGAAGAAAATGGGGGTAATAATTGATGCAAACAATGCATTAATGATGCTCCCAGGCAGTTTTGACAGCATGCTGACAATGGTTGCATCCAGGGTAAGCCCTTTTACAGTTGGTCCCATTACAAAGGTTTTCAGCATATAAAGAGCCACATAGGTGAAAGCGCCCAGCGCAGAGGCAAGAATGATCCTAAGATGATTTTTGGATGTAAGGGAATCCGAATGTGCTGCGGAATAGCCGACAAAAGCAGCAATCAGAGCAATAGCTCCTTTGCTGACGAAAGTGATAATTGACTCAATACCATAGCCTGCAACAATATCATATAAAAATGAACCGATGCCGGCTGACAAAAATCCCGCAGCAGGTCCGAAGAGCAGTCCTGCCAGAGCACACAATCCATTAGTAAAATGAAGCGAGGTTCCCATAAAAGGAATTCGGAAATAGTTCATGACAAAAATAATGGCAGCCATCATTCCGATGAAACATATCCTGAGTGTTTGATTTCGTTTTCCGTTCTGAACCATAATGAATCCGCCCTTTCTATTTAATGTGGTATGATTGTAAATGGATGATTGATTGAATAAAAGGGCCAGATTGATCTTTTTTTCAATGGCCAGAGAACGTTTTGGGCAGATTCCGGAAGAATTTGAATAATACAGCAGAGGTGTTTCAGTATGCCGGAATCTGATGAAAAAGCGAAATTAAAG
>CACXHF010000168.1 GCA_902767305.1 uncultured Eubacteriales bacterium | reverse complement strand
GCAACGGACCGGAAAAGTATGCCGATAAGATGAAAAATGCCGGCTTTGACACGCCGGAAGTTATGCAGAAGTATTACGAGATTTACGAAAGAGCTGACGGAATTGATTAAGATACTTTTTTTTATTGAAAAACTCGGAGGCGGTGGTGCGGAAAAGGTGCTTCGCGACCTTGTAAATCATATGGATCAGACCCGTTTTGCTATCACCGTACAGTCTGTCTGGCCCTACGAAGAGGGCAGAAAGCTTGTGCCGGGCGTGAGATACAGATCTGTCTATCCCGTCAGAAACAAATGGACGGAGAAACTCTACCGCGTGGAGGCGGCGGCGGGGCTGACCTATGCGCTTCACATCAAAGACGACTACGATATCGAGTGCGCCTATCTTGAGATGGGTACAACAAAAATCATGGCGGCATCGACGAACAGACGGGCGAAGAAGCTGGCATGGGTGCATTGCGACCTGCTGCACGCTGTCAGCGACATTCGTGCGTTTGAAGAAAAAACCGCGCCGTGGTATCGGAAATTTGACCGGGTTGTCTGTGTTTCCCGGAGCGTAAAAGACTCCTTTGATCAAATCTTTCATAACGTGTTCCCGTCGGATGTGTTGTACAACGTGGTGGATGACGACACGATTCGGGAAAAGGCACAGGAAGCCGTATCAAATGCTGAGAAACGCCGGTTGACCATGCTGTCTGTGGGAACGATGTATCCGCCGAAAAACTATCCCAGACTTCTTCGGACGCATCAGAGGCTTCTGCAGGAGGGCGTCGAGCACGATCTGTGGATCCTGGGAGACGGAGTGCAGCGGTCACAGATTGAGCAGTTTATTCGTGACAACGGACTGCAGGATTCCGTGAAGCTGTTTGGATTTCAAAACAATCCTTACCCCTATATGAAAGCCGCTGATCTGATCGTCTGCTCGTCCAACTACGAGGGGTTCAGCACGGCCATCACGGAGAGCACGATTCTCGGAAAAACGATCGTGACCACGGATTGCTCCGGCATGCGGGAGATTCTGGGGGACAGTGAGTACGGACTGATCATAGAGAACAACGACGAGGCGTTTTACACAGGTGTAAAGAGGATGCTGTCCGATCTAGATATGCGACGGGAATACGCGGCACGGGCTGCGATACGGGGAAAACGATTCTCAAAGAATCATCTGATTTCCAGTACGGAGAAGTATTTAGAGGGGTTATTACAGAATGAGCTTTAAAAGGTCAATCGGAAAGCTGCTGTATCACGCAATCGGCATCCATCTTCCGGAATCATTCAGCAGAATCAATCTAGGCAGCAGAGGCTTTCGCCAGTTCTGCGCGCATCTAATCCTAGATCACTGCGGTAAATGGGTGAATATTGAAAAAGGGGTCCATTTTGGGGAGGGTCTGTCCATTGGGAACGGATCCGGTATCGGAGCATACAGCAATGTTCCATCGGACGTTACCATTGGTGAAAACGTGATGATCGGCCAGGAACTGCTTGTCTATACGCAGAATCACGCCATGGCACGCACCGATATCCCCATGAGGCAGCAGGGGATGACGGACGTGAATCCGGTTGCTATTGGGAATGACGTGTGGATCGGATCGAGAGTTACCATTCTTCCCGGTGTGCATATCGGAGACGGCGCTGTGATCGGTGCCGGAGCAGTCGTAACGAAGGATATTCCTCCTTACGAGATTTGGGGTGGCAATCCCGCTAGGAAGCTCAAAAGCAGGAAAAACGATTAGGACAGTCGCGCCTGAAGGGACTGTTGGAAGCCTGAAGGCTCTTGGTGTATACGGCTGTGGAGAAAACAGAGCGGTTTAATGAGGAGTTAATGATTCGATGACTATATATACTTGGCTTGTTGTGCTTCTAGTTGCGGCGGCATTTATACTCCGCGGCAATAAGAGAGACAGTAAAAAGTTCATAGTTGTCGCTTTCGTGTTACTCTTTATCGTTATGGGACTTCGGGATGTAACGGCATTTGGAAGCGATTCGCGAGGTTCCTATCCCATCCTCTTCCGGGACGCGGGCAACAGTGAATGGAGTCAGCTGTCTGACAAGGGCGAAAAGAGCTACAATCTCGGTTTTGACTACCTGATGAAGCTATTTTATGAGCTGACAGGCGGAGACTATCAATTATTCATTACAATCCTTTCCTTGTTTATTGTCTTCTCATACGTGCGGTTTATCAGGAAGTATTCCTCATCGCCGATTCAGAGCGTTCTCTATTTTTTGGGATTGCTGTATTATACGCTGTTGTTTGACGCCCTAAAGCAGGCTGTGGCAATGGCAGTGTTGCTGTTCGCCTTCGACGCTATCATGGAGAAAAAAACCATTCGCTTCCTCTTGCTTGTCGGATTTGCAGCGGCATTTCATTTCCCCGCGCTGGTCTTTCTGCCAGCTTACTGGATTGGCCGAATGAAG
>CACXHF010000167.1 GCA_902767305.1 uncultured Eubacteriales bacterium | reverse complement strand
CTTTCCCTTCGCTTTCGCTCGGGCGAGCTTGACTATAATAACAGAGGGGGTACCCTTTGTCAAGCAATTTTTTGAAATTTTTTTGCCTTAAAAACCCTTTTTTTTCGTGGATTTTCAAGGGGTTTCGGGTTTACCCATATCTTGTGGTGATCGGCCTTGCCTCCCTTCTACATTTGGTGGACATTTCAGAAGGTCCCTGTTACAATGAAAAACAGGAAAAAACCGGAGGAAAGGAACGAACTGCATGAAAAAGAACGAATGCTTCCCTTTGACCGCAGACCGGCTCGGAGCGGATCTGGAGGGCGTCTGTATTCATGAAGGCATGCCTGTGTTCGTTCCCGGCCTGCTTCCGGGTGAAGGCGCCAAAGTGAAAATTGTCAAAGCGGAAAAGCGTTATGCCTTCGGACGGATGGAATCCGAACCGGATCCGGTCTCACCGGACCGCAGAAATCCGGGCTGCGATTCTTTTCCCCGCTGCGGAGGCTGTACCGGCCGCCATATGAGTTATGAAGCCACCCTTGCCGCCAAACGGCAGCAGGTGGAAGACTGTTTCCGGCGGATTGCCGGAATTGAAGCAGAAATCCTTCCGGTGCTGGGGATGGATTCTCCCTCCGGCTACCGGAACAAAACCTCCCTGCCCGCAGGCGGAACTGCTGAACAGCCCGTTCTTGGCTTCTACGCGCCCCGGAGTCATGCTGTCATCCCCGCTGAAACCTGCCCCAATGCCATGCCTCCTGCCAATGACCTGGCCGCCGCTTTCCTGGGATGGATGAAAAAGTTTCACGTGGAACCATACCATGAGGAATCCCGCCGGGGCCTGATCCGGCACCTGGTCATCCGGGTCAACCGGAAAGGGGAAAGTATGGTGACTGTCGTGGCCAACGGGAGCAGCCTGCCCCACCGGCAGGAACTGGCGGATGTCCTGGTGCCCCTGGGAACGGTCAGCCTGTGGCTGAATGAAAACTGCGCTGCCACCAATGTCATCCTGTCTGAAAAGTTTCATCTTATATATGGAAGGAATACTTTCACCTGCTCACTTTTTGATCTTCAGTTTGAGCTTTCACCGGCTTCCTTTTTTCAGGTAAACCCGGTCCAGACAGAAAAACTGTACCGAACCGCCGTGGAGTATGCGGATCTGAAGCCCTCGGACCTGCTCTGCGACGTCTACTGCGGCGCCGGTACCATAACGCTGACCATGGCCCGGCACTGCCGGGAAGCCATCGGAATTGAAATCGTGGAACCGGCAGTGGAAAATGCGAAGCGCAACGCGACACTCAACGGCATCGGCAATGTCTCCTTCCACGCCGGAAAAGCGGAGGAACTGCTGCCGCGGATGGTGGCCGGAGGCCTCCGTCCGGATGTCATCGTGGTGGATCCGCCCCGGAAGGGACTGGATCCTGCCGTCATCCGTGCCATGGCACAGGCCGGACCGGACCGTCTGGTTTACGTTTCCTGCAACCCCGCCACCCTGGCCCGGGATGCAGGTCTCCTGAAAGAGGAAGGCTATCTCGTCCGGAAAGTACAGCCGGTGGATATGTTCTGCTGGACCTCCGGTGTGGAAACAGTCTGTCTCTTTACCAGGCATGGAGATCCTGATTAAGAACCTGCCGGATGCAAAGACGGATACCTGTAAAAAGGTATATTTTCCCTATAGTCATTCTCTCTCTATGAACGGTCAGTTCCGGCTGGTATCATAAAACATGTAAAAGCGCTTTACATCCGTTTTATGAATAACTGACAAGAAAGGACCGTTATGATGAACAGGGATATTTTTATCAGAAACCTGACTAAAGAGAAGATCAGGATGAATCCGAAAGGAAGAAACGCCAACGAACTGACACCGGAAGAGTTTGAAAAGTACTTCGAAAACTTTTTCGACATGATCTTTGAAATCGCGGGCACGGACATCTCCTCCCTGACGGGATACGGTGAATTTGACGGCCGCAACATTGCTCCCTATCCTTCTCTGGAAGCGTTTATCCGGGATGAACTGATCAACGAGAAAACCGAAGGCTACTGGAAAAACTGGACACAGATGTTCGGAACCACTTTCCTGGAAAAAGAGTATTATTTCACGATTGCTGAAAAGGCCCTGAAATATGCCCCTTACTGTGAAGGCAGAAGGTATCTTGCAAATAACAACACCTTCTTCTGCAATATGATCGTGGATGAAACCGGAAAGACATACTGCACGGACTGGGGAAGGGCCGGAATTATGGACTTTCTGATGGACTTCGCCATTCTTGATCTGAACAAGCCCTACCTCCTGGTTCCCGAGAAGCTGTATGAATACGCAAAAAGAAAAAACATCATGATTGAAAACTTCAGGGAACGCTTCCTGTGCATGGCCTATTTCAAGGGAATCGCCACATTGAGATGGCACGCTTCCATTGACGATCTTGAATCCTGTGAATCCATTGTAAGATCCATTAACGCGCTGGAGGACCGTATGTCCGGTTACTGATTCCGGCGCAAAAACAGGGGAATAATATGAAATACGAGAATGCCCGGGATATTCTTCCTGCAAAACTGCTAGAAGAAGTCCAGAAATACGTCGAAGGCAAAACCATTTACATCCCCAGGACCGTCAAATCCAGGTCCTGGGGTGAATCCTCCGGATACCGGGACAAACTGGCCAGGCGGAACGCACTGATCTGCAGCCGCTACTCGGCAGGGCAATCCGTCTTTGAGATTGCGGAAGAATTCTTTCTTTCACCAGAGACAGTCAAAAAACTGGTATACGGAAAAAAGGTAGCCCTCCCGGTTTTCTCGCGTTCGGTTGCTTCCGCGGAACAATATGCGGCTGCAGGCATGGGAGAAGAATGGGTACGCGTCTTTCTTCATTCCTGTCAGCAGGAAATGCCGGATATCTCTGAGTTTTTTATGTCAGAACTGGTCAAAATTCCCCTGAGGCTGATCAGCACGGAAGAGAACCGGATTCATCCCGGAACAGCAATGACCGGTTTTGACGTTCCCCTGATTGTTATGTTCAGCAACGCATCATTTTCTGTGCCCTGCCAGGCTGAATACCTTGCATGCCTGAAGGAAGAAAAAAGAAACTCCCATTATGCCTTCGTTTTTGTAAAGAATGATGATTATGCTTTTTTCTGGCAGCACTTTGGAAAGCATTTCCAGAGATAAGCATCTTCGTTCCGTGTCAGATCTGCAAAGCGGAACAGAACGCTTTTATCCTCCGCCGGAAGGCGCCGGAATGCAGGGTTGTTCTGTT
>CACXHF010000166.1 GCA_902767305.1 uncultured Eubacteriales bacterium | reverse complement strand
TATCGGCAGTTTGGCGCATTTTTTGCAGATGTGGGCTGCGTGACCTTCTCATTTGCCTTGTATTCACCACAGATTTTGCAGCAGTAACCGTGTTCTTTCTTCCTTGATGCCCTCTCAGTAAACTTGCTGCGCTTTCAATCGGATATCCCAGTCCCAGACCAGAGATTCCCCATTCCCCGGTGTTCTGGGCTTAATCCAGATCTTAGTCTGGAAGAGGGGAATAAGCGGGGCGGAGGAATTCTGGATTGATATCACTTTTGCCTTCTTTTCTCTCTGTCATTGAATCCAAAGCTGGCCCCGCCGGTGACTTTTTCCGCGTCTTCGTCGGCAAGTTCGATTTTTAGTTTTAGACCATTTTTGACTTCTTCCAGGGGCTCCTTTTTATTCGTATCGTCCACGTGCTGTTCCTCCTTTCTGTCGGTTTCTTATATCGTAATTATACCGCGGCTTGTCTGCGAATACAAGCGGTCTCATCCTTTTACATCTCAGGTTCAATATCTGTGATGACAGAAAGCTCTTGCCGGTCAGCGGGAATCCCCATGATACAAATCTGGTCTTCAGGCTTTATTATAAAGGCGTACCGCAGCAACCATACTTTTCTTCTTTTCCATCAATGGATCCTTAAAAAGCTTGGACAGACTTGTCACGGGCATCTTATCGTGTATATTCCTGTCTTCACAGTAAAAGAAAGCCGACCCTATGGGAATTTCCCACCGAATCGGCCCAAGGCTGTACTTACCTCAATCAAAACATCTGAATACCATTTATTTCTATTGATTCTTCTGTGAAATCTATGTTGGCAGATGAGTTCTGCCGCCTGTTCTGTATCATTGTCCGCAGGAACTCCTCAGGAAATCTGATTCAACAGAATAAACCCAATCGCCGGGCTGTATTCCATTCGGATAAGCTGCTGCTGTACATAAAATCCATTTTCCGGACATAATACATCAACCGTCTTCCCGGGACGGACAATGAGCGCGAACCATCTTTCAGGTAATTGCAGATCATCTCAGTCTGTTCAGAATCATCCCGGTTGATGAACTGCTCCTTACGAGGTCTGTCTCCTGCCCATGCGGCATTTCTTTGTAACAGCCGATTGTGCCAGGCATCATAAGATCACATCTTTCTCCGCTGTGGAGGATAATCAATCATCCACCTGCCGGTATCAGTAAACCTATCAGGCCTGTCACCAATCCCCACTGCCGGTAAATCCATTTTTGAATCATTACAGCCGCCGGAAGACAGAATGCCAAACGAGATGATCAGAATAAGGGAATAAAAAACGCAGTCAACAATCCTGCAACCGGGAATTGCAGGTTATCCGTCATTGATTTACGGAACACTGCTGATTCATGAAAGGAATTACTTCTGAATCCAGCCAACCGCACCGCGCAGACTGACGAGAAACCATTGTCCTTCATCTTTTAGAATTGGAAGCCGGACATTCCTGTCCAGCAGCGCCACCCTGGGGGCGGCGGAATCATTCCAGGCATATACTGCCGTGTTCTTTTCGGTCACATACCATGCGGGATTGATGAAGATATAATCGGAATTAATCCATCCGCAGGGCGAGTCTTCGGAGTCTCCAAGCGTGCAGTATACAAATCCGTTCTCTTTCTGAATCCCGTCCGGAAGATCCGCGCCGACGATGATCGGCAGATCTCCATAGCTCAGGGTAAGCAGTTCTCTGGAGGATGATGCGGGTTTCTCCCTCAGAGTCAGTTTTTCACACAGAACGACAGCAGGATAACCGATTTGCTGCCCGGGGTCATAAGGCGGAATGATTTCCGCGTAAGTTCCGCCAATACAGAGAAGCGAGAGAATCAGTGCTGCCAGAATCATCAGACAAAAATACCTTTTCATATACATTTCTCCTTTGCGGCGAGATTTCAACCATACGCGATGCCTTTCACACGGTATTTCTCTGGAATTGCAGATCAGTTCCCTATTTATATTCCAGTTCTTCCAGCCTGGCTATGAAATCCGGATCAGGGGGCGTGGTATTCTCCTCCTCCCAGCGTTTGAACCAGGGAATGTCAGTCAAATGCTGGGAGGTGTTCTGTTCGATTTCTTCCATAATAAATCTCCAATCGTGTTTTTTGGGGGGAAGATTATTTCTGAATTATAAAGGCAATTCTCCTGAATGTAAAGATACCGTTCCGATGGAATCCGCATTTAAATGCTCTCATACCCGGCGTATTCCATTCGCGATAATCGTCCTCATCTTCT
>CACXHF010000165.1 GCA_902767305.1 uncultured Eubacteriales bacterium | reverse complement strand
CTCCTTGCTCTGCTCATATTCTCACTTGCCGCAGCTTTCCGATGCCTGACCGTCTCGATCATTTCCTCGGTAATTTTACTTTTTGCCCTGATTTACGGTATCCGGAAAAACAATCTGAGAATGCCCTTCGACAAACAGCGGCTTTGTATATTCATAGGATTTGCTGCGGTGTTTCTCGGACTGTCTCTATCGCAGATATACGTTACTCCTTTTTGGGATGCATATGCCTATTACAATTCAATCAGGTCGATCGCGTCTCGGTTTGATTATGGACTGACAACCGCCATCGGGGATTATTATCTTTGCGGCCATATTTCCATGGGCTACACCTTTGTTTTGCTGATCGGGACCTTTTTGGTGCCGGGAACTGTAGGCCCCAATTTGATCCAGGTGATCTTCGGTGCGCTTTCCGTATGTGCCGCATATGAGACTTTTTTCTGCCTGAAGACGAAATGTGTGCGGGAAGAAGTGAAGCGATATGATCCTCTCGTATTGGCGCTGACATGTTTATACGCTTTTTCGCCTTCCTTATTGGGGGTGGCAGGGGATTTGTCCGTGGATTACGGAATGCTCTGCTTTCTGCCGTTCGTAATGCTGGCTTTGATCAAGGATTGGGATTATCTGGCCGTGCTGGCAGGGACTGCTTTTTGTATGACGAAAGAACCCGCCATTATAGTATACGGAGGGCTTGCTGCAGGGATCGTTTTATTTGAGTTCCGTCAGAAAAACTTTAAAAAGTGGATACGTTTGCTGATACCGCTGGTCTTATGGGGAATAGTACTGCTTCAAAACGGTATGTGGTTCGGAGGCGGTACGGTCGGCGGATCTCATGGCCTCGGGCTGGATTTTTCATTTATAAAATACAAGCTTAAACAGATCGGGTTTATGAATTTCAGCTGGCTGTTGATCCTGGTCATGATTGTTTTAAGCGTGATCCTGTTCAGACAGAGAAAAAAGGCAGGAGATAATGACTCAGGAAAGGGGTTTCTGCTGAAATACGCCGGCAGCTTAAGTCTTGGGTTTCTGGCGTTTACGGCTTTTAATTGCGCGTTTGTCACGAATACGCAGTACAGGTACCTGTTGGCTTATTCCTATTTTTTTGCTTTTATGATCGGCGCTCTTTTGTTTGCCGTATCAGGAAGAAAAATCCTGAAAACCGGGCTGGCAGCCTTACTCGGTTTGTTGCTTTTGGTCCAATCCTTTATGGATCTTGATTTTCTTTCAAATGCTACATTTTTCAAGCTGGTGATCGCTGAAGACGGGGCAAGCCTGATTTCACATCTGCTTCCGGATGATCATGCTGTATATAACAGAAAGTATACCGGTTTTACAAAACTTCTTGAGAAAGCTCTTTTTACTGCAGGGGTCGATGAACAGTCGATTGTACTGCGTCCTGACGAATATACCGATTGGGGACTGACGGGAGCTCGCTATGAGTACAGATTGAATTATAAAGAGAAAAGATTTGCCTGGACTGAAGAAGAAGTGGATGACAGGATAGGCTATTACAGCGACAGGATGAAGTCGGTTGATGCGCTGGATACGATCAATGCGGAAGATAAGAAGATTATTTGTATTGATTTCCCATGGGTTGGGTATCAGACAGAGGCAAAAATCAGTGGAAAAATGAATATTACGGAATCATATGTTGTAAAAGAAGGCCCGTGGGAAGCAAAAGTCTATGTGGGCCGGATCGCTCGGACCGGGTCCGACTGATTCGCTTTCATAATAACCAGGGAGATATGGAATGCAGTCAATGATTCAGGTCGGGGTATCCCTGACAGGGGCGAAACCCGGGAACTCTGAATATGCTGAAATGGATGGTAATTCAGGAGAACTTGCTGGATGGAAAAACTGATCTCGATCGTAACGCTCAGCCTGGTCCTGCTGGGGGTTTACTGGTTCCGGTGGATCATCTGGAAGCGGAAGGAATTGCCGGTTGTGATGCCGATCCTGTTCACCTGCTTTTTTCTGCCGAAAATCAACCTGCTGAAGGTATCCACCCTCAGCACGGCAGGGATCCGGATTGACGATTTTCTGGCGTTGATTCTCTTGTTGATCGCTATCATGGATCCGGCAACTTACCGGAACAAGGTGATCAAATGGGGCGTCCGGATGCTGCTTCTTCTGTCAGTTGTCAATCTTCTGTCGGTGTTTGTGGGCCGGATGAAGGGATACGATAACCAGATCCTGCTGTCTGTGCTGATGGTGATCCGGAAATTTGAGTATTGTTCCTTTGCATTGGTCGGGATCTATGCGGCAAGGAAACTGAAGAATCCGTATAAAACATTCTATTCTGAGTTTACATGGATCAGCGTGCTTTATATGATTCCGGCGGTGCTGCAGGTGCTGACGATTGTCTCCTACGCAGTGAACGGGGTGGACAAGGGCGATTATCTGCATGGTACGGCGGCGTCCACCTTCAACGGATATTATGAATACGGTCAGTTTCTTTGCTTTGCCTCTGCGGTGTATGTTTGTGATTTGCTGAGTGAAAAAGAAAAGGCGAGGATCTGGAAGACTTCGATTCCTGTGTCGCTGGTGATGCTGCCTTTGACGCTGGTGATGCTGGTGCTGACAAGGTCCAGAAGTTCCTTGGTGATTGGCTGCCTGGTGGTCCTGATTGCGATCTATTTCCCAATCCGGAAGACGATTTCGCGGCCGAGGCTGATCGCAGGTGGATACGGTGGTATTGTAATTCTGGCTGGTGTCACGGCATTGCTGACCGGGGTAATTGGGTTGAATATCTCAGGGCGCTTTGGCAATGTCGTCAATGAAGGTTTTCTTGAGAATATTCGGTATCTTCTCGCAAAAGGCAATTTCCGGCGGTATGTGACCTTGATCCGGACAGGGGATTTCGAATATGTCGCAGTGGATAAGCTCGGATACCTGGACAGAATGGCCGACTTTTCTTCCGCTGTTCGCCTTCTGAAGTGGGGCGCTGCACTGGATGGCTTCCGCCTGAACCCGTTGCTGGGTTACGGTATGGGCGTGACCCATGTGATTGATGGGAATTATGTCCGTATGCTGGGTGAAACCGGTCTTCTGGGCACTTCCATCTGGCTGATCTTCTACTTCGGTATGATGCGCTTTGTCTGGAAGCTT
>CACXHF010000164.1 GCA_902767305.1 uncultured Eubacteriales bacterium | reverse complement strand
GCTCCGGCTGCGGTTCCGGCTCCGGCTGCGGTTCCGGCTCCGGCTGCGGTTCCGGCTCCGGCTGCGGTTCCGGCTGCGGCTGTGGTTCCGGTTCAGGATCCGGCTGCCGCTGCGGTTCTGGTTCGGGCTGCGGATCGTCATAGATAATCAGATCAATTTCTCCGACATCACGCTGCGCATACAAGGATGCACGGACATCCTCCGGCAGCGCATTGAATTCTGAGCGCGAATATCTTTTTACCTCCCTGTCTGCGCATACTGCGACAGGAACAGACAGGATCATCACAAGAACCATGATCCATCCAAGAATTCGCATACCACGTTTCATCATACTCTCGTCCTCCCATACCCAATATCGTTCTATACCCGGCCGGTCACATGACCGGACAGGAAATATTCTGAGCTCAGAAACGCGGGACTCTCCCCTCCGGCGGCAGAAATCGCAGCAATGTCAACACAGTTTCCTCGTATTCCTCTTTTTTCTGCAGCGGATGGCTTTCCCGAAGGAAAAATCCCTCTCTGAGCGGCTTCAATTAAAAGACGGCCGATCGGATTTTGTTTATCCCGGTTTCCCCGCTTTCTCCATAATTTTCTTCCGGCCCCTTCTTTCTCGGTTTGTTCAGTGCCCGCTTTTTCCCTGCTTTCACCGGATTTTGATCCGCTTTTTCCCTGTTGCAAAAAGCATTCCTGTGTTACAATTAGGGACGTTTCTGTCCCTTCGGAAGGGAAATTGACGAATACTGCAAAAGAGGAGGCCGGTCGTTGTCCTTCCTTGCTGAGGCACTCTGACCTGGCAGATGATCATGAACCGCATCCCGTCCAAAACATCGCTCCGGCAGCTGATTGCCAAAATCGCCGCCATCGCCATTCCCGTCGCTTTTCAGAACCTCCTGACCACCACCGGCAGCATGGTGGATACCATGATGATCGCCTCTCTGGGCGAGAAAAGTGTCGGTGCCGTCGGCCTGTGTGCCCAGTTTTCCTCGCTCCTGTTTGCCAGCTACTGGGGGTTTGTCGGCGGCGGCATGCTGTTCTTTGCCCAGTACTGGGGCGCGCAGAATCATGACGGCATCCGCCGGTCGTATGGACTGACCCTCTCGTTCATGATGATCCCCGGCATTCTTTTTGCCCTGTTTTCCATTCTGCGTCCGGATCTGGTGATGTCCATTTACACCGGCAGTACGGAAATCCGTGCCATCGGCGTTCTTTACCTGCGGATTGTCGGCTTTGCCTATCCCCTTCAGGTTCTTGCCTCCGCCATGGCCGCTCTTCTGCGCTCCATCGAACGCGTGAAAATCCCCATGGTCAGCGGCATCATCAGCGTCATCACCAACTGCCTGTGCAACTATGTCCTGATTTTCGGCAAATTCGGTTTTCCGGCCATGGGCGTTCAGGGGGCGGCACTCGGAACCGTCATCGCCTGCCTGGTTAATGTGGTCTGCATGGCCCTCCTGATTCTCCGCCATAAAATTCCCTATGTTCTTGAAATCCGCACCCATTTCCGCTGGAGTCTGCCGTTCATCAGAGACTACCTGTCCAAGTGTTTCCCGATCATCCTCAATGAATGTTTTATCGGCATTGGAAACATGATGATCAGCATCGTTCTGGGGCATCAGATTGATGAGGCCATTGCCGCCACCGCCGTCCTGCGCACCCTCGAGGGAATGGTGATCGGCTTTTTCAGCGGCTTCTCCAGTGCAGCCAGTATCCTGGTCGGAAAGGAAGTCGGAGCGGGAAATCACGAGGAAGCCTATTCCCGGGGCTGGCGGCTCATCTATCTCTGCAGCGGCATGATTGCCATTGTCGGTGCTGCCCTGCTCGCCCTGCACACGCCGATTCTGCAGCTGATGGGTCTCTCCGGCACCTCCTTCCGGATCGCAGAGGGCATGCTCGTGATCTACTGCTGTGTGGCGCTGATCCGTATGGCCAACTGGTGCATGAATGATACCTACCGCGCCGCCGGCGATCCGTCATTCGGTTCCATGCTGGAAATTCTGTTTATGTTCCTCCTGGTTCAGCCGACCATTCATATCGCCAACGATCTGTTTCACGCACCGTTCCTCCTCGTGTTCCTGCTGTGCTATATCGATGAACCCATCCGCTACGTCCTGATGCAGCACCATATGTATTCGAAAAAATGGATTCAGCCCGTTTCCGGGCAGGGACTTGCCACCATCGGCGCGTTCCGGGAAAAATACCACGTCAGGGAACCCCTGCAGTTTCCGCTTCTGAAAAGAAATTCCGCACACCGCCCCGGGCAGAACCGGAAGTAAAGCCGTTCTTCCCTGCCGATGACGCTGTTCAGGCAACTCTTAAAACCAGGCAGCCCGATGAATCAGGTTCATCGGGCTGTCTTGTTTTATTTTTCTGAGCGGCGAATACCGGTCATTCCTGAAGCGGGCTCAGGCTTCATCGGGGTTCGTAACTGAAAATACGGGTGTCACTTTTAGTGTCCGGCAGACTTCCTGCTCCGCGCAGGAGTATGTCCTTTGTCCGCGGCTTTCTTTTCGGGCCACGAGAGCGGCCGCGGCATTCGGTCCGGATTACAGGCTCTTCAGTGCCTCCCCGATCCGTCTGGCCAGAATGGCATGTCCGGCATCATTTGGATGCAGTCCATCCGGCAGCAGTTCCCGCCTCACTGTCTCGTTTTCCGGCTGAATTCCGCTGGTCGCG
>CACXHF010000163.1 GCA_902767305.1 uncultured Eubacteriales bacterium | reverse complement strand
TGACACTTAAAACGCTCGGCAGATATGCTGATGCAGCTGCAGCTTTTCATGAAGCTGTTTCTATTATGAGCGGGATCTCAGGTGGAGAACTTGAACAGGCTGTTTCTCTTCTTAATCTGGCAGATACATACTGTGAGGCTTATGGAATGCCCGAAGCTGAAGGACATATTATTCCGCTTCTTGACCGCGCGGAAAGCATTTTTCTGAACCCTTCTATTCCGCGAAATGGGTATTATGCATATGTATGTACGCAGTCTGCCCCATCGTTTGATTATTACGGGTACTTTCTTACTGCAGAACAGCTCCGGCGGAGTGCAGATGAGATCTATGATTCTACCAGTTCGATGAAGAGCAGAAAGTAGCTTTTCAAAAGAAAGGAGTTATCAGGATGTCTACTCAGAAGGGGTTAGAAATAGCACAGGCATATTTTGATGCATACGGCTTTCCGATGTTGAAAGAGCAGTTCCCATATCTTCTGCCATATTTGGCTGCCGGCTTAACCGGGAGTGGATCGGAATGCTATGGATATGATGATGAACTCTCGAGGGATCATGACTTTGAACCGGGTTTCTGTCTGTTTCTGCCGGACGAGGAAATTATTAGCAGAAAGGAAGCTTTTCAGCTTGAAAGAGCTTATTCTGCTTTGCCGAAGTCCTTTATGGGGATTGACCGTTCGATGATACACCCTGTCGGACAACGTCGTGGCATCATCAGAATTTCGGATTTTTTTGTGGAGAAGACGGGAATGCCGGACGGGCTGCTCTCTGTAGAGCAGTGGCTTTCCTTGCCGGATAATGCGTTGGCGGAGGCGACGAACGGGAAGATATTCTACGATGGATATGGGATTTTCAGCAAGATCAGAGAGAGATTGAACCGCCGTCCGGATGATATCCGGCGAAAAAAACTCTGTTCACATCTGCTTCTCATGAATCAGTCCGGGCAGTATAACTATCTTCGATGTCTCGGCCACGGCGAAAATGGTGCTGCACAGATGGCTGTATTTGAATATGTCCGGCACTGTATCCAGGTGGTCTTTCTCTTGAACAATGCTTATATGCCGTTTTACAAATGGGTGTTTCGATCTATGCGTGCATTGCCGAAACTCTCTCTCTTGGCTGAGGTACTGGAGTATCTGATAGTCACGGATAATGAGCCGGATTTATGCCGTGAAAAATCGGATGTGATGGAGAGCATCTCTGCGGATATCATTCGTGAACTGACAGACCAGAGATTGACACAGGCATCCGGAGAAGACTTGCAGAGACATGCTTTTTCTGTAAACGACGGGATTAAGGATACCAGAATCCGTAACATGCATGTGCTGGCGGGCGAATAATCAGAAAGGACGAATACAACAATGAACATATGTGGATTACAGAAACTGACGCTGCTAGACTATCCTGAACATGTGGCTTGCACAGTTTTTCTTGGTGGCTGCAATTTCCGGTGTCCTTACTGCCATAATTATGATCTGGTAACAGGAAATGTGGCAAGTGTTATTGATGAAAAGGATTTTTTTGATTTCATTCTTTTGAGAAAAGGACGACTGGACGGAGTGGCCATTACTGGCGGGGAACCTTGCCTTTCGCCGGAACTGCCAGAGTTTATGAAAAAAATAAGGGAAGCTGGATATAAAGTAAAACTTGATACTAATGGGAGCTGCCCGGATGTGCTCAGACTCATTATTTCACAGAAACTCGCGGACTATATTGCGATGGATATTAAGAACAGTCCGGAAAAGTATGCGGTAACTATCGGTTGCAGGAACGTGGATCTTTCCGCTGTTAGAGAGAGCGTGGAGATTCTGAAAGACTGTGATACTGAATATGAGTTTAGGACAACTGTTGTAGAGGAATTACACCGGGCAGAGGATTTTGAACAGATCGGTGCCTGGCTGAAAGGTGCAGACAGGTATTATCTGCAGGCTTTTTCCGACAGCGATGCGGTTCCGTTTGCTGGTTTTCATGCACCATCAGCAGAGAAAATGCATGAATATGTCAGAATTTCAAGAAAGTTTATTCCCAATAGTTCTTTGCGGGGAGTTTAGATATTAGTATATGGAAATATGCACTGTATCTCCGTGAAAACCAAATCGTGAAAAAAACTGAACACAATATATAGTTGAAATGAGAAGATTTACTGAAAGTTTAAACTATATATTGACATGACGGGATGTGTATGATACCTTTATATGCGTTTCGCCCGTGAAGGGAATTTTATTGTGAAAATGATTTTTGGGGTATAAGGGGGAGCTCTATTTATGTATCAGGTTGTGAAACGTGACGGAAAGCTTGTTGATTTTTCCATTGACAAGATTACTGCAGCCATTACGAAAGCTTTTACGGCCAGTGGCCGTCAGTATCATCCAAGCGTTATCGAACTGATTGCACTGCATGTAACAAGTGACTTTGAGCGCAATATAAAGGACGACAGAATTTCAGTTGAGGATATTCAGGACAGTGTTGAAAAAGTCCTCTCAGAATCCGGTTATGCGGACGTTGCCAAGGCATATATTCTCTATCGCAAACAGCGTGAGAAGATCCGTAATATTAATTCCACGCTGGTTAATTACAAGGATCTGGTAGATGGCTATCTGAAGATAAACAGCTGGCGTGTAAAGGAAAACTCTACTGTGACCTATTCAGTCGGCGGCCTTATTCTCTCCAATTCCGGAGCAATCACTGCGAATTACTGGCTGAGTGAGGTCTATGATGAGGAAGTGGCGGAGGCGCACAGAAGTGCAGCTATTCATCTGCATGATCTTTCCATGCTTACCGGTTACTGCGCAGGATGGTCCCTTAAGCAGCTTATTCAGGAAGGACTCGGGGGTGTTCCTGGAAAAATTACATCCTCTCCTGCAAGTCATCTTTCCACACTATGCAATCAGATGGTGAATTTTCTTGGTATCATGCAGAATGAATGGGCAGGTGCCCAGGCTTTCTCTTCGTTTGATACTTACCTTGCCCCGTTCGTCAAGACAGACAAACTTACGCAGAAAGATGTTAAGCAATGTATTCAGTCGTTTATTTACGGAGTGAATACACCCAGCCGCTGGGGAACACAGGCGCCCTTTTCGAATGTTACCCTTGACTGGGTTGTTCCGGCTGATCTCAGAAATCTGCCGGCTATCGTGGGTGGACGTGAGATGGATTTCACATACGGTGAATGTCAGAAAGAAATGGATATGGTGAACAAAGCATTCATTGATGTGATGATAGAGGGAGATGCAAATGGGCGTGGTTTCCAGTACCCGATTCCCACGTATTCCATTACAAAGGACTTCGACTGGTCGGAGACTGAAAATAATAAACTTCTTTTTGAAATGACTGCCAAGTACGGAACTCCCTATTTTTCAAATTATATCAATTCGGATATGGAACCCAATGATGTCCGTTCCATGTGCTGCCGGCTTCGTCTTGATTTACGGGAGCTGCGTAAAAAGAGCGGCGGTTTCTTCGGATCGGGAGAATCTACAGGATCAGTGGGTGTTGTCACCATCAATATGCCCAGAATTGCTTATCTTGCCGAGAATGAAAAGGACTTTTACAGACGACTTGACAATCTGATGGATATCGCTGCAAGAAGCTTAAAAACCAAGCGTACGGTTATTACCAAACTGTTGGATATGGGGCTGTACCCCTATACCAAAAGGTATCTGGGTCATTTCAACAACCATTTTTCCACCATTGGTCTGATTGGCATGAATGAAGCAGGGCTGAATGCAAAATGGATACGAAAGGATCTGACCCATCCGGAGGCACAGGCTTTTACAAAGGATGTCCTGAATCATATGCGTGAGCGCCTCAGTGACTACCAGGAGAATTATGGAGACCTGTATAATCTTGAAGCTACACCTGCAGAATCGACTACATATCGTTTCGCTAAGCATGATAAGGAACTGTATCCTGATATCATTACGGCCAATATGAATGGAACTCCGTATTACACCAATTCATCTCATCTTCCAGTAGGGTTTACAGAGGATGTCTTTTCTGCACTGGACATTCAGGATGAATTGCAGACTTTATATACTTCGGGTACAGTATTCCATGCTTTCCTGGGAGAAAAACTCCCTGACTGGAAAGCAGCTGCCAATCTTGTGAGAAAGATAGCGGAAAACTATAAGCTTCCTTATTATACGCTTTCCCCCACATATTCAGTCTGTAAGGACCATGGATATCTGACCGGCGAACAGTATACCTGTCCGATCTGTGGTCAGAAGACGGAAGTATACAGCAGGATTACCGGATATTACCGGCCGGTTCAGAACTGGAATGACGGAAAAGCTCAGGAATTTAAGGATCGAAAAGTATACAATGTGGAACGTTCGAGACTGACTCATCAGGGACCTCGGCCAGTTTTCCATGATGCGGCACTTGAAGCGGCATTTGAACCCTCCTGCTGTACAGCTATGGAACCGCTGATTGCACCTGACAGGAATGAACCGTATATCAAGGCGATTATGCCGGATGCAGATGCCGCGATGCAGGATAAAGCAGTCAGAGATGAGGTTGATCATACAGTACAGAGTGAAATTCTGTTGTTTAAAACACCTACCTGTCCAAATTGTAAGGCTGCAATGGCATTGCTTGATCGTGCAGGAATCTCTTACTGTGCATTGAATGCAAATGAAGAAAAAGACCTGGTTAATCAGTATGGAATCCGTCAGGCACCTACACTGATTGTTCCCACAGAGGAAGGCTTTCTTAAATTTCGAGGTGTATCCGATATAAAAGGATGGCTTATGTCCGCTCATTAATTTCCGGGAGGCGGAAAACATGTATGATATTATTGTCGTCGGCGGTGGCCCTGCCGGAATGACGGCTGCACTTTATGCTCGGCGGAACGGAAAAACAGTCCTGGTGATCGAAAAAAACGGATTTGGCGGCCAGATTACTCATTCACCGAAGGTGGAAAACTATCCAGGCTATGTAAACGTGAGCGGCAATGAGTTGGCGGAACATCTTCTGGATCAGATTCTTTCTCAGGGAGCGGAAATTGAACTTGGAAACGTCATTTCTATAGAGAATCTCTGTGATCGTAAATCTGTAAAAACCGAGGATGGAAACATTTTTGAAGCGCGGGCGGTTATTCTTGCTACCGGGGTGAAACACCGCCTGCTTGGTTTGGAAGGTGAACAGGATCTTATTGGAGAAGGTATTTCTTTTTGTGCGGTCTGTGATGGAGATTTTTATGCAGGAAAAACAGTTTGCGTTGCGGGCGGCGGGAACTCTGCCCTACAGGAAGCGATTCTTCTTTCGGATATTTGCAATGAAGTCATTATTCTGCAGGACCTTCCGGTATTGACAGGAGAAAAAAGTCTGCAGGCAGTTCTTGAAAAACGTAAAAATGTAGTTATCCGCACAGGAATACGTATCACTGGATTGCAGTCTGAACAGGGCATTCTTAGAGGTGTTGTTGTCAGAACTGATGAAACAGGAAAACAGGAGTTTATCTCATGTGATGGTCTTTTTGAGGCGATTGGCTTAATACCAGAAAATGAATTGTTTTCAAATCTGGCTGAACTGGATATTGCCGGCTATTTCTTGGCAGATGAGAGCTGCATGACAAGGACACACGGTATATATGTTGCAGGCGATTGTCGTTCTAAAAAAGTCCGCCAGATCACTACTGCTGCGTCAGATGGTGCCATTGCAGCACTCACTGCCTGTCGTGAAATTGAATATTCCGAATGAAAAAAAATCCACCTTATGGTGGATTTTTCTTCATTCGGAATACTTGCGGTCTATCTCCCCCGTCTCTCAGAGAAGCTCTTCTGTATTGACCATTCCCCCGAATACGGTTTTGCAAAGAATGTGCAGATCCAGTGAAAAACTCCAGTTATCGATGTACCAAAGATCATACTCAACACGCTTTCGAATGGAAGTATCTCCACGAAGTCCATTGATTTGGGCCCACCCTGTTATGCCAGGCCGGACCTGCTGTCGAATCAGATATCTGGGAATTTCTTCTTTATAATGACTGACGTGATATGGCATTTCCGGTCGTGGACCGACAAGACTCATCTGACCAATAAAAACATTGAAAAACTGAGGAAATTCATCCAGACTGTATTTTCGAATAAAACTGCCGAATTTTGTTCTTCGTGAATCTTTGTCCGTTGTCCATCCGGTCGATTCCGTCCCGGTTACACGCATTGATCTGAATTTCAGCATGAAGAAAGGCTTTTTATCTTTGCCAATACGTTCCTGACGGAAAATAACCGGACCTGGGCTGGACAGTTTGACTCCGATAGCGATAATCAGCATGAGCGGACTTGTTATTAGAATTAGAAAGGTGGAACAAAGAATGTCAAAGCCGCGTTTGATTACGGAATTGCCGATACTGTCCAGTGGCGTTGCTCGTAGGTTAAAAAGTTTGACATTTCCGATGGTTTCAACAGTTGGGTGCGTTGGATAAAAGTCGTTATAAAAAGGAATCATTTCAACATGAACGCCTTCTTTGTCTGCAACTGCCAGAATTGACTGCATGAAACGTATTTCATGAGGTTCTAATGCAATCACGATACCATCATACTCGTGACCGTTAAGAATGCTTTCAAGCTCTTCATAGCTACCCAGCTGAACTCCAATTCCCTCTTTTCTGACTGCACTGACATATCCGTCTACCCGAATACCGAGCTGTGTATTGGCGTTTATTTCCTTTATATACTGTTTTGCCAGACGTCCGTTTCCGATAACGATTACATGTTTGATGTTATATCCTTTTTTTCTGCAGTACCGAAGTATGATAAAAACAAAGGTCCGTTTTATGCTGACGAAGAGACTGGAAAGAAGCCAGAAAAAAAAGATGGCCAGACGGGATACATTCATCATATGAAAGATGAAAAAGATTGCCAGCAGAGCGAATGCACCGATACCATTTATCAGAAAGACTCGGATGTTCTCAAATCCGACCTGCTTTAACCGTTTTGGTCTGTACAGATGAGCAATTGCATATGCCATGACATTAACAATGCTGTATAAAACTGCAACAAATGCAAATCTGGAATCCAAAAGAGGATTTGCCTGTGATCCGTTCAAAACATCAAAACGGATGCTGAGACTGGCATAGTATGATGCAATGATAAGAACAAAGTCAGAAAACACATTCAGAAAGTTCAGAAGATGCTGATTTTTCTTGATCAAAGCAGATTTCTCCTTTGCACATGGGATCATGTAAATGAACGCTGTCCGTACATGCGGTTGCCGCAGATGAGAAGTGTTTCTTCATCAGAAAATGGACAAAAACCCCCTGCAGGACGTTCGATGTTATTGTATTATGTGATTCGTATTTTATCATAGTTCACTTGCTTGGAAAAGGAAAAATGCCGGATTCCTGTTTAGCATGATAAGCATCAGGGAAAAAAGCTTCAATACTTTTATCAGTGGTTAGCTTCTGAACCAGCAGACTGCATTTTCCTCCACTGGCAGTCAGTCCGGTTTATGGCCTGGCGGAGTCAAAAAGCATCTTCCACAGAAAAGGGTATCCATATTTACCGCTCTATAATGGAAGAGCGGTTCAGTCCTGCAAAGTCTGGCGGGCATCAAAGCTCGGAAGCGATACTGAAGCCGGAGTGCGGGAAAGCGTAACGGTCAAGGTGACCGTGGAATAAATACCGGTCGCCGACTTCCTCTATGTATGTCTAACTTGCTTCTGGAATTTAAGCTGCGAAAGTGCCTTGACGGTCACAGAGGATGCCCTAGTTCCTTTAGTATGTTGATCTTTCGGAAAGGTATCGGCCGTATCTCCAGATTCGAAGAGAAAAGTAAACTGCTGTCTTATAGATAGCTAGGCTACAGACAGCCTAGCTCGGGTGATCACTGAAAAAGTAAAGATCCCAAAAATAGTTTCAAAATGATTTCTCAATTCTGCCATAATTCCTTCACATTTTTGAATTATAATGACAGTGTCTTCGGAAGAGAAGATAAATACAAGGAAAAAGGAGATCATACTTATGACTAAGTCATTTCGTTCTGTTATTGCGTTGATTATGGTGTTGGCATTGTGCGTGACAGCAGGGCTTGCTGTTATTGGCCAGGCAGAAAATGATAAAGAGGACTTTCATATAAAGACTGCTGAGGACAGCACAGAGGCTCTTTCCATCCCGGATGTTGTTAAAAATGCCGGCAGGTCGATCGTAGCGATCGAGACCGAAACAAAGGTGGTTTATAACAACAGAGATTATTATGGCAGCCCGTTTGACAGCTTGTTTGGCTTCGGATTTGGATACGGAGGCCCGTTCGGATATGGAAGCCCTTACGGTGGAGGCCGTGATTCTTCCTATACAAAGAAAGCAGCTGGTTCTGGAGTAATCATCTCCGAGGATGGATATATTCTGACGAACAATCATGTTATTTCTGGAGCTGACAGCATTACGGTATATGTTCAGTCTGAAAACTCCAAGGAAGAGCAGACTTACGAAGCAACACTGGTGGGAGCTTCTGAAAGCCATGATATTGCCATACTGAAAATTGATGCGAAAGATCTTGTCCCTGCAGTCTTTGGAAACAGTGATGATATTGTAGCTGGTGAGCCTGCGATCGTCATTGGCAACCCGATGGGAACTGTACATGGCTCTGTGACAGCGGGTATCATTTCCGCGACTGAACATGAGATGACCATCGAGAATGTTACAATCAATGCCATTATGACCAATGCAGCCATTAACCCAGGCAATTCCGGCGGTGGTCTGTTTGACCAGTATGGTCACCTGGTTGGTGTTGTCTATGCAAAGAGTGTTTCCGTACAGCTTGAGGGTATTGGTTATGCCATCCCAAGCAATGAAGTTCTCGAGTATGCTGAAAACATTATTAATCACCGTGATTCCTTTGAGGATCAGACAAATGGAAGCAAAATACTGCTGGGAATTACGATTACTGATGTAACAGAGGCAATTGCCAATCAGTACAATATGCCCATGGGTGTCTATATTACAGATGTGACAACGATGAGTGCAGCCGAGCGTGCAGGACTTCAGAGAGGCGATATTATTACAGAATTTGCCGGCGAGAAAGTAACCTGTGCAGATGACCTGAATAAGGTCAAGGCAAAACAGAAGCCTGGCGATATGGTTGAGGTTGTTGTAGACCGGAACGGTAAGACAGTTAAACTGGATCTGGTTGTTCCTCAGCCAACTGAAATGAATACAGAATCCAGATAATCGTATCCAGCCGTCCGAAAGGACGGCTTTTTTATATATTGAATGATTTACTTATACATCTTTCTTTAGACATCTCTGTTGTTTAACTGCATGATTTGTTCAATCAAATAATATTACATCGGGAATTCTCAATTATTATGAGGAGGACTTTCCCCTTTTTCGATATTGTGCAGGGACAGAGGATGCGGAGATTTTCGTGGCTGGATTGTTTTTTTTGTTAGATTGTGATATTCTGCCGTCGAATAATTTACCAGCGAATCAGCAGAAAGAAGTGATCTCATGTCAAAACTTCAGAAAATCACATCCGCAAATCGTGCTCAGATGATGCTTGAGGCTCCTCTAACGCAGATTATTCCCCGTCTTGCTATTCCAACAATTATTTCCATGCTGATAACTGCTGTGTACAGCATGGCTGATACGTATTTTGTCAGTCAGATCAGTACGGAAGCATCTGCAGCGGTTGGCGTTGTGTTTTCTGCAATGTCCATCTTTCAGGCGGTTGCTTTTATGATAGGAATGGGAAGCGGGACGAATCTTTCGCGAGCTCTTGGACGTGGGGATTCGGAGGCTACGAAGACATATGTCGCCTGTGGATTTTTTATCACATTGATTCTTGGCACACTGATTTTGATATTGGGACGTCTGAATATACATGCTCTTGTACGTTTTCTCGGTGCGACAGATGAAATAGAACCGGATGCGATTGCTTATGCAACATATATCTTTTATGCAGCACCATTTATGATGTGTTCTTTTGCCATGAATAATCTTCTGCGTTTCCAGGGGATGGCCATGTACTCGATGGTTGGTATTTCCACCGGAGGCATTCTGAATATTCTTCTGGACCCGGTTTTTATTTTCGGGTTTAATCTTGGAACTGCGGGAGCCGCCATTGCTACGGCACTTTCACAGACGGTTTCTTTTCTGATTCTTCTATTTATGTGTAATACCCGAGAAAACACGATTTCAATTTCAATTTCTTCATTCAGACCGACACCTCGTGTTGTTGGAAGCATTCTGTATAATGGTGTTCCCTCACTTGGACGTCAGGGTATTGCCAGTGTTGCAACTATTCTCATCAACCGAATGGCCGCAACGATTTCAAGTGATCCTATGATTATCAGTGCGACGATTGCCTCCATTTCGATTGTGAACCGCTTTGTCATGTTCATAAATAGTGCAGTAATTGGGTTTGGCCAGGGATTTCAGCCAGTGTGCGGATTTTGTTATGGCGCAGGACGTTACGACCGCGTTCGGGAGGCTTATTTTTTCTGTGTAAAAGTGGCAACAGCCATTCTTCTGGTACTGGCTGTGATTGCCATGTTTTTCAGCAGTTCAATTATCAGGTTTTTCCGTGCAGATGATCCTATCGTGGTTGATATAGGTACATTCACTCTTCGTTTGCAGCTTCTTACGCTACCACTCTGGGGTGCTTATGTCATGAGCAATATGTGCACACAGTCGATTGGCTATGGCTTTACATCAACGCTTGTTTCATCGGCCAGACAGGGAATATTTCTTATTCCGACTGTGTTGATTCTCCCCCGTCTTTTTGGCCTCTTTGGACTGCAGATCTCGCAGCCGGTCAGCGATGTTCTTGCGTTTGTATTTGCCATTTGTATTATGCGCAGAGTAATGCAGGATCTCAAACAGAAAGAGAATCGTGCTTCTTGAAAGAAAACAGACTAAAACAGACAGACAGCAGATTTTTAGCTGCTGTCTGTTTGTTTAGATGTCCTGCTGGAAAAATGCAGAGCAGTCTGATTTTGTTGATTGGCATTTGTCTTCTATTTTCAAATGTGAGACCATAGGTCAGTTATCGGTCATTATCATAAAAAGTACATCCGCCAATAAATTCCCGTAGAATCGAAATAGGCGGAATATCAGATTCATCGGTTATTTCAACAAAGTAATCAAGAAACTGTCGGATACGCTGAATGCTTGAGTAGTGAGGACTGTCATCGGGTACTTCACTTAGCATCTGGGTTACGTATTTTTTCAGAACAGGAATTTCATAACTGAGGGTTGTGTTAAACACAACATTTGCTTCTTCCATGTATGGCGATATATATTTGATTTCTCCGATTTTTACATCATCCCACATGTCAAGTGTTTCACGGATTCGTGTATTTCGGGTCCGGGCATCTCTGACAAGGCGGCGGAGAAGTCGGATGTCTGTTGCACGAAGACGGTTATGATTATCCAGATTAAGCGGTGTCAAAGCTCCGACATAGATTCTGTATTTACTCTCACTCGGGACATCGGCGCCTATAGCTGGATTTAAACCATGAATGCCTTCAACGATCAAAACATCCCGTTCCCCGATGGAAACCAGTTTTCCTTCCGGTTCCCTGTTTTTTGTATAAAAGGAATACAATGGTATTTCTACTCTTTCGCCCTGCAGTAATTCAAGAAGCTGCTCATTAAATAACTCAGTATCGATGGATTCAAGGCATTCAAGATCCGGTTTTCCATTTTCACCGATGGGGATATCTACCTGATTCTTGTAATAATTATCTAGTGATATGGGAATCGGATGGCGTCCGCTTACTTTCAGCTCAATAGCAAGACGGTTTGCAAAGGTGGTTTTTCCACTTGAAGAGGGACCTGCTATAAAAACTACTCTGCATCCAAGATCAGCTATTTCTTCCGCAATACTGGTAAGTGCACGACTCTGAATTGATTCACTGACCCGAATAAAATCCTTATAAGCACCGGAAAGAATAATATTATTCAGGTCAGCGGCATTTCTGCAGTTCTGGATACGGGCCCAGTCCTCAAATTCCGAATAGGCCCGCATCAGTTTCGGGCGGTCTTTAAACGCACCCTGCGAAATTACCTGACTCATGGATTTCAGAATCAAGACCATTCCAGGATAAAAAAGACGAAGAGAGAAACTGTCTATATCCCCCGTATGTTCGGTTGTCGGTCCACTTAAAAGGTCGATATATCCGTCACATATGGTGAGACTGACTGTATCGCCATTCTGGAATCTGAGCAGCTCGACAGTATCCATCTGTCCTTTTTCTTCAAAGAAAGCAATTGCACGCTCTACCGGCCATGTTTCCTGTCGGATCGGAAGATTCTGTGCGGCAATTTCATGCATCTTTTCCTCAATTCGGCGAAGCTTTGTAGTGGAAAGCACTAGTCCTTCAACAGTCACATAAATGCCTACTCCAAGACTGTGTCCGAAACGGATAATGGCATCTCTGGCAATGTCATCCATTGCCATCAGAAGAAGAAGACGGGCGGTCGATTCGTATTTACGTCTGTTTTTTTCAAAGCGAAGATCCATTCTGTCACCCCCGTTATTGTACAAACAATGCGGCTGACCGACCGGCTAATGCACCGGTAGACCATGCAATCTGTAGATTAAACCCTCCTGTATGTGCGTCAACGTCAATCAGTTCTCCGGCAAAGAAAAGTCCGGGCACCTGTTTGCTCATCATTGTTCCGGGTATAATACCCTTCGTATCTACACCACCTCTGGTGATGATTGCCTCATCCAGAGACCGTGGACCAGTAACTGGCAAAGATAATGATGTCATAGCATTTAACAAAGTCTTACGATCAGCTCTGGTGCAGTCACCACCAAACATTTCTGGATTCAGACCGCATATGGCAGGAAAAAGACCTGCAAGTCTTTGAGGGAAAAAACTATTGAGAATAGTATTGAGCTGTTTTCTTGAATTCTCCGTAAGTTCTTTTATTAGTCGTTTATCCAGTTCCTCTGCAGTCATCCCTGGCTTCAAATTGAGCACAACTGATGTTTCACTATAGTGGCCGGCAATATGTGAACTCAATTCGAGAATCAGTGGCCCACTAACTCCGAAATGTGTAAATAGAAGTTCCCCTAACTCGTGGTAAACCTGCTTTTTTCCTGTTTTTGCAGTGATGGATACGTTTTTCAGCGTGAGTCCCTGAAGTCGTTCATGCCAAATGGTAGCCATATTCATGCCCACAAGAGAAGGCTCTGGAGGAAAGACATGATGGCCCATGGATTCTGCAAATCCGTAGCCGTCTCCGGTAGATCCAGTTGCAGGATAGGAAGCACCTCCTGTTGCAAGAATCAGTGCCTTTGAAGAGTAGACGTTTCCTTCGTCAGATTCGATTCTGAAAAAACCGTCAGAATAAGAAATTCGTTCTACGTGGCATCGAAGGATGGTTCTTACATCGGCGGCATCCATTGCACGGTGAAGTGTTTTTGTAACATCACTGGCTTTGTCACTGACTGGGAAGACACGGTTGCCGCGTTCAACTTTTGTTGGCAGGCCGAGGTTATTGAACAGTTTAACGGTTGAATCATTGTTCAGGTACGAAAATGAGGAAAGCATAAAACGACCATTATGGGGAATTTCACGCAGGAAGCTCTCTGTATCTGCCATATTTGTCAGATTGCATCTGCCTTTTCCTGTGATATAAATTTTCTTACCCAGCTTTTCGTTGCGTTCAAGGAGAAGAGTTTTCGCCCCTTCTCTGGCAGAAAACAATGCAGCCATCATTCCGGCAGCACCGCCGCCGATGACAATTACATCATTCTTTATCTCTTCCGACATATACTCTGTATTCATCCCAAATTCCTTCCATAAGTTGGAAATGCTCACTCAGTTCTTCCTGACGACGTAATCCGAGTGCAACAATAAGTGCGTTAATAACCGAGAGAGGTGCAGCCATTGAATCGACAAACGAGGCCATATTTGTTCTGGCTGTAAGACAGATTGTGCTTGCCTGATAAATTGGAGACATAGGACCATCCGTCAGTCCCACAACAATTGCACCACGATTCCTTGCAAATTTCATGGCTTCAAGAGTTCTGGTGGAGTATCTCGGAAAAGAGATTGCAAAAAGCAGGTCTTCCTCGTTGATTCTGGAAATCTGTTCAAAAACATCACCACTGGCTTCAGAAACAATTCGGACATTATCAAAGATAAAATTCAGATAATAACAGAGAAACTGAGCAATCGGAGCAGCGGAACGAAGTCCCATAACATAAAGATTTCTGGATTCGGAAATCTTCTGAACGGCGTTGTCAAAGGCAGACTCATTGATTTCCTCAATGGTTGTCTTAATATTCTGCATATCCTCATTGAGAACAGTTCCAAGAACTTCGCCTGGCGCGATATCAGCAGCCATTTCAAAGCGCTGTACAGCTGTCAGCCAGTGACGAACAAGTTCCTGAAGGGCTTTCTGCATTTCAGGATATCCCTCATATCCCATCGCAACTGCAAAACGTACGACTGTCGATTCACTGACGCCGACTTTTTCTCCTAACGTACTTGCTGTCATATAGACTGCCTTACTGTAATTGTTCAGAATATACTCTGCGATCTTCTTATGGCTCTTGCTCAGTCTTCTTCCGGACTGATTCAGATGCCGCAACAGCTCCTGTAGATTCTCCTGCATAGTATCCCTTCCATACTAGTTTTAAAGAAGTGAATCCATCATATCAAAATGATTGGCGATTTTCAAGGGCGGACGGATTATGCCGATGAAAAATAAAGAGCGGGATTCGAGCGGCCGAATCCCTGTATTACGGAGTAACACTCAGAGTATGGTCCCAAGCTGTATGGTCGTTTCTCTGTCAGATGCATTGTGCGAGAGTACAGTGAGTGTTGCATACCCTCGGGCGATCCAGGAATAATCATCCTCATCGTATGAATCGAGTTCTTCCATTTCACCGATCAGCCTATATTCGGATGTTGTAGGAGTCAGAAAAGTTTCGATGTAACGATCACTATAACGTGTCAGACGGATTGGAACGGCTTTCAGGCCAAGAGCCTTATCTGTGTCAGGGTAATTGATATTCAGAATGGAATAATCAGGCAAATTTAGGTGCATAGTTTTTTTAAAAATCTGGAGAGCAAGATTTGAAGCAAGATGATAAGTATCCTCACGTGATTGTGCCAGAGAGACTGCAATAGCGCGTTTTCCCATTATTGCCCCTTCCATGGCAGCTGCTACTGTTCCTGAGTAAAGGATATCAATTCCTCCGTTAGTTCCGTGGTTGACTCCGGAGAATACGACATCGATGTCCGGACAAAGATGTTTTAATACGAGGCGAACACAGTCGGCGGGAGTTCCATTTACCGCCCAGGCTGCTTTTGTGCCGGGAACATTGATTTTTTCTGCTTTGAGCGTTCCGGTAAGCGTGATACTGTGGGAAGCAGCAGATCGCTGATGATCAGGAGCACAGATATAAACATCATATCCAGCATCCAGAATAGTACGTGCCAGCGCACAGAGTCCGGGAGCAAAAAAACCATCATCGTTTGTGATCAATACTTTCATTAGCCGGATTCTCCTACTTTTTCAGGATTGATTCCTGTTGATTTGAAAGGATTACGAATCTGCCCGGAAAAAAAAGGCAGTCATTACTCCGTCAAGGCTGTGAAATTCGATTCGGATAGAGTAAGGCAAGACATTTCTGAACTGCATATCTTTTGTATTTGAAACAGTTGCATCGAATCCTGCAGGAAGATAAGCAGTTCCTGCCTGAGCGTGCCAGTTCATGTCAACGATGACAGCAGGAATTCTCAGAACAATATTGTAGATAGTACTGCAGACCTGACAGACGCCTCCACCGAACCCCATTTTACTCTCACCTGCGAGAATCGGTGCTTCCTTATAGCCGTTTTCTGCGGTATAGGGTCCGCAGATTTCATTAAAAGAAAAGACTTCGTCCGGTTTTACAATGATTCCTGTCAGGCGATCAGATGCCAGAGCGATGTTGTAAAGACGACCGATGTTGCCCTCTTTCGATGTACTGGTGGAGTAGAATGTAGTGAATGCGTACAGGAGATCTCCCGGTTCGGCATTTTGCCATTCTACAAAAGGTGTAAGAGTGAGGTTGGCAGAGGACATAATGACATCTTCAGGTTCACGTCTGTATGGAAAAGAGACTTTTTTATCACTAAATGTATGAATGGAAAGCCAGCTCCCTTTTGAAACACGGATGGGATAGCGATATCCCTCAGGAAGGAAACTGACATTTTCGTTCACGTATGCAACCGCTACATGTCTGCTGGTGCCTGGCATGGGACCGTCAAAAGGATTCTTCCGCTGAACCATTTCTACGAATTTAGTCAGTACATATCCTGATCCGTTTTCATAAGCGATTCTCGTCCAGGTTCTCCCTTTTTTATATACATCGACGCGGGTGTTTTTTTCGACTCTGCCGATGACGGCTGCATTTTGATCGCCATATTTATACACATCCATCCGTTTTCCTATGATACCCCAGTATTGGGGGGAGTCAAAGGACGGGGATTCAGCGAGAGAATAACCTGTAAGCAGAAGAAGAAAGAGTTGAATGAAGAGCACTAATTTGCACATCTGTAGATTCTTACACACATTACACCATCCCGGGTTTCCAGACGCATTTCAATATCAAAAGGAAGTACATTACGCAAGCGAAGGTCAAGATTTCCGGATCCGACGGCAGCATCCATATCTAGAGGAGCATAAAAAATCCCATATGCCGAATGAACGGACTGAAGGACGATTTCAATAGGAATCTGTAGAACTGCATCATACAGCGTTGTTGATACCTGACAGATTCCTCCTCCATACCCTGTTTTTTTATCGGATACGTAATTGATAATAGGTCCTTCCACATATCCATTGCCTTTTGTGTAGGGAGCGCAATAATCATTGAAACGGAATTCTGCACCGCTGTTTATTCGGATGCCGTTCAGCCTTTTTACGCCTTCTGAGATATTGAACAGTCGCCCTTCTTCTCTGGCGCTTGAGGGAGTTTCTGCATAATAAGTAGAGAAAACGGCAATCAGTTCTCCGGGTTTTGCTTCATTCCAGAAACGTACTGGTTCAAAATTCAGCGAAGAGGTTGCGGTAATTAGTCCCCTAGTGCGCTGATAAGGGAGATAAACTCTGAAACGGTTATCCATTGCAGTTGTAGCAATAACATCCCCGGAATGGAGTGTTCGAATAAACGCACCGGTATAGCAGTCAAATACATCGACATCCTGCATGACATGTGCTGCATAGGGATAAAACTCTACCCCGGGAATATATGGACCGAATGGATCCAGACGCTTGTAATACCTTAAATGAGAGCTGAGTACGTATCCAATTATGTTATTCTTTCGAATATGTGACCATTCTCCCAGAATTTCCATGATTTCAACGTTATCACCATCATAAACAACTCCAAGTTGTGAAGACTTTGAATCCGGATTCTTACGAATTGCCAGATTGACATCGGCAGTAGCCGTATAACGTGCTTCAAATGGCGGTTCTGGAATGAATTCTTCAGGAATAACAATTCCCTCGCGGGCAGCTTCTATACCATCGATCCCGCTGGACAGCACATAACCGGATATCCCGTTTTTGACTACAGTCATCCATTCTTTACCAAGTTCAATGATGTAAACGCGATCGCCGGAATGAATCTCCTGAAGCGCCTGTGCCGAGCGGTCCTTTTTAGCCCGAAGAGTCAGTTCTTTTGTGGCAGTACCAAGATACTGAGCGGTTTCTTCATCAGGCTTTGCACCGACAAGGGCAAGTTCGGCGATGTTTTTTGTGAGAATATAGCCGCTGATGTCTTCTTTCTGAATGAGCGACCAGGTGCTTCCAAGTTCCCTGATGGAAACGCTCTCCCCCTCTTCAACATTTCCGAGCTTTTTTCCTGAAGTTGAACGTGTTTTACGAATGGTCATATCTTTCGTGACAATTCCGGTATATTCATCTGCAACAGATGAAACGGCAAATAGAAGCAATATGATAATCAGCGACAGACGCATCAGAATTTTCACGTAGCAAGTTCCTTTCAAATCTTCTGTTTTGTTTTAGAGCATGTCTTAATTTCAATTTGTTTTGCGTCTATTATACGAAATGGTGAATGGATTGTAAAGAATGACGGTGAACAGGAATGCAAGGCAAAAAGAAAACTCCCGGCTTTTGAATGCAGAGAGTTTCGATCACGAAAATATTTAACGGATTGTTTTATTATTCAGAGTGGAATGGACTGTATAATAACAGATGTGTCTGCTTCTGGGAAACAGATCCTGACGCTGATCAGAAATCATACATAAAGCAAAGTGAAACATTATTTTCTGAATAACAGTTTGCCACAGGCAGGGCATTCAAATCCTTCTCCCTTTTCCGGAAGCAGATCACCAGTAAGTGTGACATAAGAATGGCAGTAAGGACAAACAGCCGAATAATAAGTTACGCCATTATCGGAATCATCAAATTCGTCATCATCAGTATCATCATTGTCATCACGGTCAAAGTTATCATCAGTATCATCGTTGTCATCTCTGTCGAAGTCATCATCACTGTCATTGCTGTCATAATTATCAGTATCATCATCGCTTTCATAGACTGTATCGGAAAGATCTGAAAGGCTTTCATCTAAATCATCAACATATTCACCAAGCTTATCAACACGTGATTCAAGTTGCTCTTTCTCAGAAGACAGTGCAGAAAGCACGTCGATAATTCCGAGAAAGAGTTTTCCTTCACTGGTTTTCTCAGAAAGATTCATACCATCAATGACACCTTTTAAATAACTAAGCTTTTCCGCTGAGATGTTCATTATTGTCTCCTCCTTTACGTGTTTCAATCATGTAATCTAATACTGCCTGATTCCTGTATGAGACAACTGACAAGATTTAGATAGCTTCTTTCTCATCCTGGATATAAAGAACCCCCGGTGTTATCCGCTTTCAGATAGAAACTGAAGGTAAAATCCCAGCAATCAATCAAAAAAACGTTCATACACCGGGGCAGAAAAAACATCGATCAGGCACGTGCCATATATGAACCGTCACGCGTATCAACACGGATCTTGTCACCAATATTGATAAACAGCGGTACAGCAATTTTATATCCTGTTTCAAGAGTGGCAGGCTTGGTCGTATTGCTTGTGGTATCTCCCTTAAATCCGGGTTCAGTGTCTGTAACTTCGAGAACAACAAAATTAGGCGCTTCTACAGAGAATGCATTTCCTTTAAAGAAACGGACAGTTGCCATCGTTTCTTCCTTCATGAACTGAATGGCATCTTCTACCTGATCGCGAGTAAGGGGAATCTGCTCATAGGTTTCGTTGTCCATGAAATAATAGAATTCTCCGTCGTTATAGACATACTGCATTTCTTTTGTTTCAATCGTAGCCCGGGGCTGCTTATCTGTCGGGTTGAAAGAACGCTCAACGACGGCTCCGGTCATTACATTCTTCAGCTTTGTCCGTACAAAAGCAGCACCTTTTCCGGGTTTTACGTGCTGGAAATCAACAATAGTCCAGACGCCGCCTTCCCAT
>CACXHF010000162.1 GCA_902767305.1 uncultured Eubacteriales bacterium | reverse complement strand
GCCTTGATGGCATCCGGTTCGAGAGAATGGAGGAATTCATTGAAATACTGCTCCAGTTTCCCGAAGAACCAGGGAGTAAAGCCCCAGAAATTCATGGAGATTGGCGCCAGCGGATCCAGCAGCGTTCCAGGTTCACCGTTGTCCAGATTAAGAATTCTGCCATCCGGCATGGCCTGAATTTTGAATGTCTCAACAACCTTGGAAAGGCATCCATTCTCTACCTCACAGATTCCACGGGTAACAGCACCGTTTTTGGAAACGGTGTTGCGCAGCTCATAGCTGACAATTACTGCTTCTCCTTCCGGACGGATGGTCTGCAGTTTCGGATAGATGGTAGAAAAAGCGGAAACACCATAGTAATCATCTGCATTGATAACAGCAAACGGCTGCTTGATCTTGTCTTTTGCTACCAGGACTGCATGTACTGTGCCGAAGGGTTTTACGCGATCCGCCGGGATCTTATAAAAGGAAGGAACACTGGAAAAATCCTGGAAAGCATAATCAACCTTGATTTTCTTGGAAACTCTGTCACCGCAAATTGCAGCAACCTGTTCCTGCATGCCGGGCTTGATCACAAATACAACCTGATCAAAGCCTGCACGAATCGCGTCATAGATGGAGTACTCCATCAAAATCTCGCCATTCGGTCCCAGGCCGTCGACCTGTTTGTTTCCACCGTATCTGGATCCCATCCCTGCAGCCATAATCAAAAGTGTTGCACCCATCTTGATTACTCCTCCTAAAAATTCCTTTTTACACAAATTCAACCAGAAGATATCATTCCTCTGCTTTTTCACAGGCTACTGGCAGATTATACAGGATTTAAGAAAGCTGTACAAGCATCTTCCCTCAAATTCCGGATGGAAGCCTCCTCTGCTCAGGACCGGAAATCAGAGTCTGGCAAGTTCCACGGCAATCCTTGAAGCCGCTCTAGCATTGTTGAATGCCAGCTGAATATTGGTCTTCAGACTGCTGCCGCCCGTTTCCTCAACAATATGTGCCAGCATGAACGGTGTAATCTCCTTGCCTTTCACCCCAGCCTCATCCGCCATCCTCAGGACACGGTCGATAACCGCACTCATCCTGTCGAAATCCATGGCATACTCCTCCGGTACAGGATTTCCGATCAGGAGACCACCGCCCAGTCCAAGATCCCATTTGGCTTTTGCAATTCTGGCCACATCAAGCGGTGTCTCCGCGTTGAAATCAACGCCGAATCCGCTCTTCCGGCAGTAGAATGCCGGAAAATCTGACGTTCCAAGCCCCAGGACCGGCACACCCATGGTTTCAAGGTATTCGAGGGTTCGTCCGATATCCAGAATCATCTTGGCACCCGCACAGACAACAGCCACTTCTGTATGAGCCAGTTCCTGCAGGTCTGCACTGATATCCATTGTAACCTCGCCGCCCCGGTGTACACCGCCGATTCCGCCGGTGGCAAATACATGAATGCCCGCCAGTTTTGCCAGAATCATGGTCGTTGCCACCGTCGTCGCCCCAGTCAGTTTTTCCGCCACGACAATTGGCAGATCCCGCCGGCTTACCTTGAGAACCCCCTTAGCCTCACACATCCGGACAAGTTCCTGTTCCGTCAGCCCGGCTTTCAGCCGTCCGTCGATAACAGCCATTGTTGCCGGAACAGCACCCTCTGCACGGATGATCTTCTCAATTTCCCGTGCAAATCCAAGGTTTTCCGGATAAGGCATGCCATGGCTGAGGATGGTGCTCTCCAGTGCAACTACCGGTCTGCCCGACGCTACCGCCTCTTCGATTTCCGGTGTAATATCCATAAATTTCTTCAGGTCCATCATTCAATATACTCCTTTATCAGTTTTTCAATCATCTCTCCGCAGATTTCCGAATTGATCGTATCCTCTGAGGCAATAGCTGCCATTCCTGCCGCCATTCCTGTATAGACCACTTTTCTCGGGTCCCAGCCGTGCCTTGTTGCATAAATGATGCCGGCCATGGCTGCATCTCCGGCACCGGTAGCATTCACCATATGCGGATAAGGCCTGCTTTCCCCGACAATTGTCCCCTCAGGTCCGCGATAAAACATGCCGTCCTGTCCAAGGCTGACAAAAACCCGGCGGACTCCTCTGCCTCTGAGAACATCACAGGCCATCTGCAGTTCATCCGTCGTCTGACAGGGAAAACCGGTCAGAATCTCCAGTTCCATCCGGTTCGGCTTTACCGTATCAAAATATCCGATGTAAGGGCGAATCTCTCTTGCCCACGCTGCAGATACCGGATCCATATACAGCGGTCTGTCACAAACCGCAGTCAGCCGCTCCAGCGACCGGGGTGAAAGGTTTCCGTCACAGACGACCAGTTCTGCCCCGCACAGAAGATCATGCGCACGGTCGACCAGACGATCATCCAGCCGTTTGATAATATGCATGTCACTCAGGGCCAGCAGCATGTCCCCGTTTCTGTCCATAACAGAGACGTACATGGAGGTCTGTTCCTGATCGAGAATCATTGTTTCATCCATATGAATGCCAGCCAGTTCACACCCTTCCAGGATGTTCCTGCCGTTCATATCATTACCCAGCACCGTACACAGCCAGACATTTTCTCCAAGTCTTGCCAGATTGTCACAGATGTTCCTGCAAACTCCGCCCATTGACATATGCAGTCTTCCCGGATTGGAATCCCGCATCACCAGTTC
>CACXHF010000161.1 GCA_902767305.1 uncultured Eubacteriales bacterium | reverse complement strand
GAACTGATTGGCCTCTTCTCCCCGGATCCGGAGGTCGTTTCCTATGGAGTGCGCTTTATTCACATCGTAACCCCCTTCTACCTGACCATCTGCTTCAACCAGATCTATGCCGGCGCCCTGAGAGGCATCGGTGATGCAGCATCTCCCACCGTCATCATGCTGTGCTCCTTTGTGGTTTTCCGGCAGATTTATCTGTACATCACCAGGCTTCTGAACATCGGCTTCCTTGCCGTCGCTCTGGCTTACCCGATGGGCTGGATCCTCTGTTCTGTTCTTCTGACGATATGGTATCGGCGAAGCCGCCTGTTCCACGACGAATAAAATCCGGATTCTGCCGTCTCCTGAATGTTTCAGAAATATTCGGCCGACACTTTTTCCGGCCGGTCAGGCTGTCCTTTTTATCCGCTCTTCCCCGAACCGTTAAAAACAGGTAACCCAGGAGGCCTTATGCTCACACGGGATAAATCATTCTACCAGTCCTTCGTCACCCTTTCACTGGCATTAATGGCAGAGCAGGCAGTGATTCTCTCTGTCAACCTGGCCGATAATGTCATGCTGGGCTCCTACAGTGAGAGTGCACTGTCAGGAGTAGCCGCCGTTAACCAGATTCAGTTTGTCCTGCAGCAGCTGGTCTACGGTGTCAGCAACGGTGTAATTGTGCTTGGAAGTCAGTACTGGGGGCTGGGCAGGCCGGACGCAGTGAAAAAGCTGTCTTCCATCGGTCTGCTGTGCAATCTTATCATCACCCTTCTGCTGTTCGTCCTTGTAAGTCTGTTTCCTGAGGGCGCACTGAGCCTGTTCACCAATAATGCAGAAATTGCTGCTCAGGGAATCGCCTATCTGAAACTCATGCGTTTTTCCTACGTGTTTTTCGGTTTTACCGCGGTCATGCTGAGCACCATGCGTATCGCGGAAACCGTAAAGATCGCTCTTCAGGTATCCATTCTGTCGCTGATAATCAACGTGATCATCAATTTTCTGCTGATTCCCGGACGCTTTGGACTGCCAGAGCTCGGCGTACGCGGTGCCGCTGTCGGCACACTCGCTGCACGGTTGGTGGAATTTATTGTCGTCGCACAGTACATGTTCCGCAAAGAAAAGAAGCTTCAGATGAAACCCGCAGACTGTTTTCACGTGGATCGGCGGATGCTCCGTGATTATCTCCGGGTCAGTATCCCCATCATCCTGGCTGCTATTCTGTGGGGAGTATCCAATGCGGTACAGACCATGATTCTGGGGCATATGGACAGGAGCGCAATTGCCGCCCAATCCATCAGTGCCACACTGTTCCTGCTTCTCAAGGTTACCTCCGTAGGTGCATCCTCTGCTGCAAGCGTCATCATCGGCAGAACCATCGGAGCCGGAAAAATGAACCGACTGAGGGAATATACCCGGACACTGCAGATCCTGTTCCTGATGATTGGTGCATCGCTGGCACTGCTCTACACGCTGATCCGCTTTCCGCTTCTCTCCCTGTATCACGTTTCCCCTGAAACCCGGGTCATGGCCAATGCCTTCATGAACATCCAGACTCTGGTCATATTCACAATGTCCTATCAGATGCCGGTAAACAGCGGCATTATCCGCGGCGGCGGCGATACCCGGTTCATGATGAACCTGGACCTCATTTCTCAGCTGATCATGTATCCGCTGGCTTTCGTTGGTGCTTTCGTGCTGGGCTGGTCACCGGTCGTCATCATGTTTATCGTCAATTCCGATCAGGTTTTCAAGTGTCTCCCGGCATTTATCCGGGTCAACAGTTACAAATGGGTTAAACAGCTTACGCAGGAATAACGAACAAAGAGGTGAGTTTTTACTCACCTCTTTGTTGTCTCTCCGGTTTTGTCAGATATGTCAGCACATTCCCTGTCAGACGGACATCATCGAGTGAACAGCAGATGCTCTGTCCTGCAGCCGTTCAGCGCCTCTGCCGGCAGAGGATTCCTGCATCCGGATAATCCCCTGGGAACTGTCCCGGATACGACCATGTTCCCCCTGTCACGGAGTTGTACGTCATTTCGTCTTGTCTTTGCGGAGGACACCGCTTTGGCACACAATTTTCGTTCTTCCCTTTTTATGCCTTCCGTCAGTCCTTCCGTTCCATATGCCGTCCTGCCTTTACCAGATACATTTCCCGGTCACTTGCCTGCATGCACTGCT
>CACXHF010000160.1 GCA_902767305.1 uncultured Eubacteriales bacterium | reverse complement strand
TCCCCAGTTCAGAAATTGGAAAATCATGATCCAATACTTTCCGGGGTGATTTCTCTTTTCGGTATTCTGATCCAGGATTCTTGAAATTTCCTACATTCTCTTTCTTCTTGGTATCAATCGAAATGACAGGGTTGCCCTGCTCCAGATATGCCTGCGCTGTCTCATTGATATGTCGAAACTGCGCATCCCGGTCTGGGTGCTGATTTCCCACCTGATACATCTTCTGGTTCTGTTGCTTACTGTATCCCAATGCTTCCAATGCCCTGGATACGATGTTTTGACTGACCTTGTATCCTTTCTTCAGCAGTTCCTCAGCAATCTTACGTAGGCTCAGTGTTGTCCAGCGCAGGGGTTTCATTGGATTCCCATATGTGTCCGGGTCAATTATTTCCTCAATATCCTGATACAGCTTCGGATGTTTCTCTGATTCTTTTTTCCGTCCTCCTCCCGGCTTCCTGATTCCCGGAATCGTTGATGATGGTTCAGTTGATTCTTTTTCCGGGGCGCAGTTTAGATCCTCAATTCCCCGGTTAATCGTGTTCCTTGCTGTTCCCGTCAATGAATTGACATATGCTATACCGCCATGTCCCAATGCATCCGCAATGCTTCCCTGTAGCTGTCTTCTCTGCATTTCATTGAGCTTTGGAAGCATATCCCCTAATACCCGACGAATTACGCGTTCCGTTTCTGCATTGACGACCATCAGCGGATCCTCCCATGATTGATCTTCTGATAGTATATCATATTGTCACGAAATAATCTATTCTTTTCGTTACAATATAATCAAGTTATTTTATTGCAGTTCCTTGGTTAATGTTAATGAATTTCTTTACAGATTGTTCTGTAATGCCGTAGCATTATATTCTCCGTAATCAAATAATCGCCTTTTCCCAACGTTTCTAATATAAGGAAGTCACCCTCGTTTGTCATTGCTGCGGGATTTTCGCTTTCTCAAAGAAGTGAACGAGTGCTGTGCGTACTGTTTGTTATGCTAATCCAAGACGCAGGAGATGTAAACGCTTTTCCTCTCAAACAGATTAGAGTTGAAGCACCTCGATAAGTACAACGGACAAAAGGATATTCTCATTGCGGGTTGTATTCAGCATGTCTAGTTGTTTTTTCGTAAAGTTACCAATAATTCTATTGAATATCTCAACAAAATTAAGTATTATATACAGAGCGGGAATCATTCTCCGCTACACCCGTTATCAAAATTAGGAGGAAAAACAATGAAAAAGATTCTGAGTATCCTGTTCATCGCTCTGTTTCTTATGTCATCCTGTTTTGCTCTGGCAGAGCAGTCAACTTCTGACATTATTCCCACCAAACTAACCGATTTCGACATTGTCTTTGGTCTGCCCGAAGGAATGGAACCCGTTGAAAACAATGCCACTATAAATGAAGACGGTGTCCCGTATTTCGGATTTATTACACCCGACAAGAGAATGAAAGTGGAATTCTACGGTACCAAGTATAAAGATCTCTCAGAAGCAGAGGCCTGGGCTGTCGAGCACATCGGCTCGCAGATCACAAAACAGAACGTTATCATCAATGGTCTCAAAGCAATTGAGTATCATTTTGCTCATACCTCAGAAGATGGCACTGTTACTTATACCGATGTAGTTTTCGCTGTAAATGATGCCGGCGAAATCTTTGAGTTCTGGGAGTACACACTCGATGAGGATAACAGCGGCCATCTCTCCAGTGAGCTCTATCCGGTTTCCTTCTTCAAAGAAGTAGATACTTCTGGCGATACGAAGGAAGAAGCTCCTGCCACCGAGCAGAAGGAAGAAGCTCCTGCTGCCGGGTCTGCTTCCGGAGTGTGCACTGCAAATCAGGTCAATCTCCGTGCAGAGCCCAATGCCAATGCCCGCCCCCTCGGCCAGATCAACAAAGGTGAAAAGCTCGTTCTTCTCGAGACAGACGGCGACTGGACCAAAGTCAGCTGCTCCAAGGGAGAGGGATACATCAAGACGCAGTACATTGAGGTACAGTAATCATTAACCCTGCTTAACAGCAAAGTTCAGGAGGTCCCAGACTTTCAGAAATCTGGGGTCTCTTTTTTTTCGGAGATTTTTATATTCGATAAACGCCGATGGGAGTCCCATCGGCGTTCACCATATCCATTTACTTGGCTGCAATATCCAGTTTTCCACAGGAAACGAGTCGTCCATTTACTCTTGAAAAGAGTACGGTTCCCTCACCGTCAAAACGGAGACGGACTTTCTGTCCGATCTTATAGAGAACACCGCCGAAAACTACACCTGTCAGCAGATAATTGCCGACCCGAATACGGACCGTCGTTTCCATACCGGTAGGCATAGCGGAGAAGATTTCACCCTCTATCGGACCGTCATCGCAGATATGCACAAATTCCGGCCGGACGCCCAGAACATAATCATCTTTATCGAGTCCACTCTTTTCCGGAACGTCGGAAACTGTTGCAATCGGGTATTTAAACGGTTCATCCTTGTTGGTTTTCTCCGCAGGACGTACCTTAGCCTCAAAAGCCTTGATCTCTTTCTCGGCATCAGCATACCATTTGTCAATCTCTACCTTCTCGCCAGGTGTAAATGTTCCTTCATACTGATCAAGAATTGATACGCGGAAAGTGCCATTCTGCTGCTGACTGCCTCTGGCATTCATAAAGTTGATTGCCGGATTTCCGACAAAGTCCGCCACGAAGGTATTATTCGGTCGGTTATAAACGGTCAGCGGCTCATCATACTGTTGAAGAACACCATTTGAAATCAGACAGATCCGGGTTGCCAGCGTCATAGCTTCCATCTGGTCATGTGTTACGTAGACGAAAGTGCTGCCGGTTGAAAGATGCAGCCGCTGCAGTTCTGAGCGCATCTCAAGCCGCAGTTTGGCATCAAGGTTGGACAGGGGTTCATCCATGAAGAGAACCCGCGGTCCGGGAGCCAGTGTTCTGGCGATAGCAACACGCTGCTGCTGACCACCGGAGAGTTCTCCGGGATAACGGTCCATAAACGGCTGAATCTTAACGATTGCACTGACACGGGCTACTATTTTGTTGATTTCTTCCTTGGTCAGTTTTCTGACTACGCCGCCCGCATCCGGGTTGCGCTGGATCTCTCCGTTGTCATTAACAGAGAGTCCCGCTTCCTTTATATTGCTCAGGCCAAATGCGATGTTCTGATACACCGTCATGTTCGGCCACAATGCATAGTTCTGGAAGAGAAATCCTACACGACGCTTGTTAGCGGGAATATTGATTCCCTGATCGCTGTCAAATACGGTCACCCCATCGATGGTGATCCTGCCGGTAGTTGGTGTCTCAAGACCGGCAATCATACGCAGCGTTGTTGTCTTGCCGCAGCCGGACGGGCCCAGCAAAGTGACGAAAGCATTATCCTCAATAATCAGATCGAGGTCATCCACCGCGTAGAAACCGCCCCAACGTTTGGTTACATGAGATAGTTCTATTCTTGCCATGGTTTCATCCTCATTTCTCTTAGTCGCCGCCAATGCCGGAGTCAATGCTCGC
>CACXHF010000159.1 GCA_902767305.1 uncultured Eubacteriales bacterium | reverse complement strand
ATTTGTATCATCTGTTTCAGAAGCCCACTCATTCCCGAGCGTATAGGTGTATCCGTCTATTGCAAGCGTGTCTGTATAGGAATCCTGAGAAGGCTGATTCCCTCCGGTCGCCAGTGCTCCGTCTTTGGCTTTGATCACTTTAACATTAACGCTTTGCCAGTTCTCTGAATACTTCTGTGAACTGGACCAGGTAGCGGGGACAGGCAGATAGATATCCTGCGCACCGACTGCTGCCTCTATTTCAACCACATTGTAATAGTGGCTGTTTCCGTCCTGGCTTGTCGCGTCCAGCAGAACATAGTTTTTCTCGCCTTCAATGGAAGTATCAGCAGGAGTATCAGCGCCTTCAGGATTCACAAAATGAAGTTTGATGTCCTGCTCTTTTGTATTTCCTTTCTTGAAATTCGTCGTCCAGTGAGGTGAATCTGTGCTCATTGATGTGCTGTTGCCAGACATCGGATCAAAACCGTCAATGCCACCATTAATCAGATCATTGTACGCAGTACTGTTATTACTGTTTTGTGCCATCTGTTTCAGCGCGCTGAAAGTAGTCGGCATAGAAGCAGTATGAACCAGTCGAATCTTCAAAGGGTTTTTCTGTTCATCTGATAATTCACTGAATGTTTTAGTTGTTTCTGAATTGTTTTCTCTGGTATTGAAAGTTGTGATACTGGCGGTAAACGGTGATGCGGCCCCCTGAAAACCAGTTAATTCCTGAATTGCCCAAAGTGTTTCATCAGGCAGTCCGGTCACAGAATCAGCTGACCAATTGCTTGTTGCCAGAGCGATCAGATAATACTTTTCGCCCTCTTCCAATGCCGGCACATTTACAGGATTTGTTCCATCATAATCATAAAACCCTAATGAGACTACAAGATCATCGGAAGCCGGGCTTCTGAGGCCAAACTGATTGGAGCCGGACGGGTTTTCTTCAGGATCTGCGTTCACTTGTAACGGCATCATGTTGATCATCATGATCAGCGTCAGCATGAGAGCCAGGTATTTCTTCGCGCTGTTCTTCATTGTCTCAAGCCTCTTTTCCGGGTTCACTTATAATTCGGTCAAATGGTTTCGAGGGATCTGATACCTTATTCCTCATTGTCCTCCGGGGGATACACATAGACCATGACACGCCAATAGTAGAAATTGTTTTCTTCCGTTGTCACAATATCCAATGTTTCTGTTGTCGCATCAGGAACATCGATCCATGTACTGTCATCCAGACTGTATTGCCACTGCAGGCTGTGTTCCACCGTATCGTACCCGGAAAGCGTTGCTACCAGATGTGCGGTATCACCGATCACCGGATCCTCCGTATCCCAAAGAATGCTGAAAGTTACGGAGCGTTCTTCCGGCAAAACAGGTTCTTCCTCATTTTCTTCTGCTGTCTCGTCGATTGAATCCGGTTCGTTTTCATCCTCATCAGGTGTTCCTTCTGGGGTTTCGCTCGTGTCCTCTTCCGTTGTGTCTTTATCTTCCTGGTTATCCGGGATTTCATTCTCGGCAAGCCAGACTTCAAATGCAGTATCATCCAGGAAAAGCGCCTTGGTCTTCATCAGCAGAGCTTCCTCTCCCGAACCAATCGTGACCAGATAGGTTCCGGTAGCAGACCATTCAACAAGAACGCGTTTTGTCTCAGGGTCGGTATAAACCTTCTGGACGTCCTCTGTCTGAATGTCGCTTTTCTGAACACTGCACCAGGCACTGCTTCCTTCAAGGATCAGGTGGATATTCTGTGCCTCGTCCACTTCCAGCTTCAGGATGACCGGCTTGTTTCGCCTGAGCGTCTTTTCCCATGTATCGCCGGGTTTTACAGTCTTATCAATAATGATCTCAATGCTTTCCGGACCGGTTTCTTCATCGGTGTTTTCGTCCGGATTCTGCTTTTCCGGCAGGTCTGTCTCTTCCGGAGATTCCCGGTTCTCTGCCTGGCTGGTCTCATCAACCGGTTGCTCAGTGATATCTGCTGTGTCGGTATCAGTTTGCTGCTCACTTACTTGTTCAGGCTCGATTTCCTCTGTTTTACTGTCTTCAGGTTCATCATATGTCATGTCAGACTCGTTGCTGTCGATTGCAGATTCTGTATCAATCACAGAGCTTTCGGCATTTTCCGGGGTTCCATGAGATGATTCGTCCTGTTGCTCCGTTTCATCCGGAATCTCCTGTTGTTCCTGCCTGCTGTCTGTTTCGACCGCAGGCTGTTCTTCTGCGTCATCTGCTTCAGGCTGTTCCGATACTGTTTCCTGGGAGTCGCCCTGCGTTTCTTCTACGGAGTTTTCATTTGTTTCTTCGTTCTGTTGTTCCTTGATTTCTTCCTGAGGATTCTCCTGAGGTTCCCCCTGAGAGATTTCCTCGATTGCTTCTTCCTGTATTTTTTCAGGAACCGGTTCCGGCGGAAGAATCTCGCTGGTGAGCGCGTAGGCCGTCCTGTGTCCGGCTGTCATCGAGACAACATGGTATTCATCCCACTCGACATGACGGATGAATGTGTAGACCGGTACTGACTCATCCGGACACGTGAGACCGAGTGCGTTTCCGTCCCAGGCGACTGAAATATCACAGCCCTCCGTCAGTGTCAGGGTGAAGAGTACGTCTCCCCTTCTGCCGGCATGGGTCCGGACCTCCGCTGTCGGATCCAGCGTACCGTTCATTCCTCCCCCGATCTCAAAAGTCGGAAGTTCCACCCATTCCGTTTCTGCAAGTTCATCTGCGAAAGCGGTAATACCGCCCAGCAGCATCGCCAGTACGGTAAGGATAGAAACGGTTTTCTTCAGCAGGTTCTTCATGGTCAGGTTCCTTTCTTTTTTCCGGTCCAAAAGTCAGGTTTTACAGTTACATGAATTCATGAAAATATTACATTTGATGCAAAGAAATTCTGAACTTTCTCTACGCCCTATAATAGCACTAAATCGTTACCGTTTCAATATTTCAGGACTATTTTTCACTCGTTTTTGAAGATTTGATAACCTATATTTATGGAAACAGGTTACCTGGGCTTCATCGCTTCTGAAAAAATAATGACATCCCTGTACATATGCTCCTGAAGGTACAAAAAAGCACTGCCGAAGCAGTGCCTAAATAGTTGATTTAATCAGTCGACCGAGAAGAGGACCACACGGTATTCACGGTCCACGATATCGCGGGTTACGGTAAAGGTGTAGTCGGGACCGCTGGCAATGGTATACCAGCCGCGCTCGTCGCCGTCGTTGGCTTCCCAGACCAGGCGGTAGCTCATCTCCACACCGGTGACCTT